>JAKAFI010000319.1 GCA_021818005.1 Acidobacteriota bacterium
GCGGCGGAGATGCGGGAACGGGCGGCCCGCACCGACAGGCGGGTCGCCGGGACGTCGAGCCGCTTGAGGATGCGGTCGAGCACGAGGCGCTGCTCGTCCTCGTCGGCGATCGCGAACCGAGCCGGCAGGCCGGCCTCGGCCGGGTGGTTGCGCAGCAGCTGCAGGGCGAAGCGGTGGAACGTCCCGACGAAGCCGCCGCGCAGCCCGCCGGCGACCAGCCGCTCGACGCGCTCGGCCATCTCGCGCGCCGCCTTGTTGGTGAACGTCACCGCCAGCACCTCGTGCGGCCGGGCGAGGCCGCGCTCGAGCAGCGCCGCGATCCGGTAGGTGAGCACCCGCGTCTTGCCGGACCCCGCCCCGGCGACGACGAGGAGCGGCCCTTCGCCGTGCATCACGGCCTGCACCTGGTCGTCGTCCAGATCCGCCAGCAGCCTTTCCAGTCGGTCCAACACCCCTCCCACGAACCGGCGATTCTAGCGTGCGCGGCCGCGCCGCGCTCAGGGATGGGCCGCGGCGGCGAGCTCGACCGCGACCGTCCGGCCGGCGGCGACCTCGGCCTCGGTGACGGTCACCGCGGCCGCACGCCCCGGCGTCGTGATCCGGTACGGCCCGACCGCGCGCACCGCGGTGGCCGCGCCCGCCGTCGCGTACGGGACGGTGAACGTGAACGCGCCGCCCACGTCGGCCTCGGCGCGGTCGTAGTAGCTCAGGCGCCGCCCGCGGTCGGTCACCAGGTCGAGGCGCAGCTCGACCGGCTCGCCCGGCCGCGCCCGCCCGCCGATCCTCGCTCCGGGCACGAGCTCGAACACCTTGGCGAAGCTGCCCTCCCAGCCGGGCTCGGCGCCGACGGCGGCCGATTCGAAGTCGAGGCGGAGCCGACGCAGCGGCGCCAGCGTTCGTCCCGCCACCGTGGTCTCGAGACCGTCGAACACGAGCAGCCGGCTGTTCATCGTCGTGTAGAACGCGGGCGTCGGTTGCCGCGCGCCGCTGGGCCCGACGGTGGTGAACCGCGGCGCGCCGGGTCTCAGCATCCTGGCGACGTCCTCGATCTCGTAGAACACCGGCGTGACCAGCACGTAGCGCGCGCCGAGCCGCTCGAGCTCGCGCACGGCCGGCGTCGGGTCGGTGGCGAGGAAGAACTCGGCGGCCTCGCGCACCCCGCGCAGGTGGACGGCCGCCTGCGAGAACGGGTTGGCGATGTTGGCCTGGTGCGCCACCGTGATCAGCCAGTTGCCCCACTCCCAGCGGCTCATCACCGCGAAGCGCGGGCGCACCTCGGGTCGGTTCACGTCGCCGGGGCTCGCGGCGTGATCGCGCAGCCAGACCAGCGCGTCGTGGCTGCGCACGAGGTCGTCCTGCGGCAGCCGCCGCGTGAGGTGGTGGAGCCGCAGCGTCGGCGCCATCAGCGCCAGCCCGACGAGCACGGCGCCGAGCCGGACGGCGGGGCCGCGTCCGCGTCCGACCCGCGTCTCGACGGCGCGGGTGGCCACCACCCACGCCGTCCCCCACAGCGCGCACCAGACCGGGGCGAACTGCGAGCCCAGCCGCAGCTGTCCGAGCGCCATCCCCGCCGTGACCGCGAACCACACCAGCGCCACCCTCGCCACCAGCCGGCCGCGGGGAGCGCCGCGCCAACAGCGGAGCGCGACGGCCGCGAGCAGAAGCGGGAACGCGAACGCCACGACGCCGTACTGCTGCACGGCCGCCCCGAAGCCGAAGCTGAGCAGCGGGTACGACTCGAAGACCTGGCCGATCTGCGCGTCCCCACGGTCGATGTACGCAAGTGTGGACACCGCGGCGTGCCGCAGCCCGGGCGAGAGCGCCACGCCCACGGCCGCCACCACCAGCGGCGGCAGCAGCAGCGCCGCCGCGGCCGCGCCGGCGCCCGCGGCCCGGCGCCGGAGCGCGACCGCAGCCAGGGTGAACCCCAGCCACGCGGTGGCGTACACGAGCGGTTGCAGCCAGGTCGGCGCGTAGTAGGCGAAGCTCCCGGCCGCCGCCCACGGGTGGGCCAGCACGATCGGCACGACCACCAGCGCCGCGACGGCGAACGCCCGCCGCCCGAACACCGCGAGCTCCCGCCGGTCGCACCCCTCCGGCGTCCACACGACCGCGAGCGCTAGGGAGGCGGCCGCCAGCACCCCGGCGGCGATCGCGCCCGGCCACACCCCGATCGCGCCCCCGAGCACGACCCCCAGCCACAGCGCGGCGCGGCCGCGGACGCGTTCGTCGCCGGCGCGCAGGCCGCGCACGAGCAGGGCGAGGGGGAGCGCCGCCAGCGCCGGCTCGATCGCGTGGTGGTCGATGCGGCCCACCATCGAGTAGCCGGTGAGGATCGGCAGCACCGCGGCGATCGCGGCGCCGGCCAGCCCCGCCGCACGCCCGCCCAGTTCGCGCCCGAGGAGGTAGATCGCCAGCACCGAGAGCACGCCGAGGAGCGGGTCGAACAGCACCCCGACCGCGAGCGGCGTCACGCGGCCGCCGGAGACGAACCCCACGACGCGAACCAGCGTGGCGAGCGCCAGGTCGAAGCCGACCGGCCACATCATGCGTGCGCCGGTCGGGTAGTTCGTGTACCAGTCGAAGGTGTGCACCTTCGGGTAGCGCTCGGCGGCAAGCCACGCGCGGTGCCAGTGGTACGAGCTGTCCTCGTCCCAGATCAGGATCCGGCCGCCGACGAACACGCCGGGCACGTTCGCCAGCCGCGTCGCCGCCGCCAACAGGAGGACCAGCCCGAGCAGCACCGCGGTCGTCCGCCGCGACGGCGCGAACCCCGCGCGAGCGGGCGCGGGTGAGGCGGCCTGGGGCTCGACCGGGACGTGCGGGCGTGCATCCCCTGCGGGCACGCGTGAGGCTAGCAGGAAACGCGCCGCCGGGTTAAGACCGTGGTCCGTGGTCCGTGGTCCGTGGTCCGTGGTCCGTGGTCCGTGGTCCGTGGTCCGTGGTCCGTGGTCCGACAAAGACAGGACGTGAGCAGCAGGGCCGCGGTTTACGGCGTGTCGCTGCGCCGCCGTCAGTCAGTGCGGCCGCGCCGGCGGAACGCCGCGCGGCCTCATGGGCTTCCACCAGCGAACCCCTCCACCGGAGGCAGGGCCGCGCCACTCGCGGCGTGTAGCCGCGCCGGCGAGATTGGGCCGGATGCAAGGCGCGCAAGCCGGTCGCACCGGAGGATTGGTAGATCCTGCCGATCCCCCTCGCGATTACGAGGGAAGACCGGGACCGGCAGGACCCCCTTTCAAACCGTGCGTGCGGATTTCCCGCACACGGCTTACCGATGGTCTTCAGAATGTGGCATGCATGACGCCGCACGCGCGGCCCCCACGTTTCCCTCAGGTCGTCACCCCCGAAGTCGCTCTTCACGTGGCGAACCTCGCCCACTGCCCCACTTGGCTCACACCCATAGCTGCCTCTGAAGGCTTCGCACTTTGTCTTCCGGGTGGTTGGGTCTTGCGACCATGCCCTCGCGCGTACCTCCTCTGGCAGCTCGACCAAAGCAGGGGTCCTTCCCTCCAGCCCGTT
>JAKAFI010000320.1 GCA_021818005.1 Acidobacteriota bacterium
GTTCTACGACTTCGGCATCCCGGTCGGCGGCGTCCTCGTCAACATGCTCATCGACCGCGCGGCGGTCGGCGACGACGCGGCCGCGTTCGTGAAGAACCGCGTGGCGATGCAGCAGGAGCACATGGGCACGATCTGGCAGAAGTTCGACGGCAACGTGCGCGCGATCGTGCCGCTGTTCGACAGCGAGATCCGCGGCCTGCCGATGCTCGAACGCCTGCGCGACGCCATGTTCGTCTGAGCGCGGCCGCCGCGCACCGCCGCTGAGCGGGCCCCGCCGCGGGCGCCGGGCGGCGGGCCGGGAAGCGCTCGGGGCGGCCCTGCGAGCCGCTGCGCCCGAACCGCGGTATCCTTGAGCCGTCACGCACCGGAGGGCCGCGCGATGTTCAGGGTCATCACCGACGCCAGGCAGTTCCACGAGTACGTGTTGCTGCGCGACGGCCAGGGCGTCGTGCTCCGGATGGCGACCCCGGCCGACCTGCCGGCGATCCAGGAGATGCTGTCCAAGGTCTCGGGGCAGAGCCTGCGCATGCGGTTCATGGCCTCGATGAAGCAGGTGCCGACCAAGTTCATCGAAGGCCTGTGCAGCGAGGACCCGCGCGACCGCGCCTGCGTCCTCGCGGTGCTGGGCGAGGGGGAGGACGCGAAGGTCGTCGGCTTCGGCAACTACGTCAGCCTCGGCGCCCACAACACCGCCGACGTCGCGTTCATCGTCGCCGACGAGTACCAGGGGCGGGGGATCAGCACGCTGCTGCTCGAGCGCCTGGCCGGGATCGCGGCCGGGGTCGGGTTCGTCGGCTTCGAGGCCGACGTGCTGTTCGACAACCAGCAGATGACCAACGTGTTCCGCAAGTCCGGGTTCGAGGCGAAGCAGGTGCTCGACGGCGGCAACTACCACGTCGAGTTCCCGGTCGCGGGCGCCGCCGCTCTGCTCGAGCGCGCCGAGCTGCGCGAACACATCGCCACCGCCAACTCGATGGCGCTGCTGCTGCGCCCGAAGGTCGTCGCCGTCGTCGGCGCCTCGCGCGACCGCGGCAGCGTCGGCAGCCGCATCTTCCAGCACATCCTGGCGAACAACTTCACCGGCACGGTGTACCCGGTCAACAACCAGGCGCTCTCCGTCCACGGAGTGCGCGCCTATCCGAGCGTCGGCGAGCTGCCGGAGCCGCCGGACCTGGTCGTCGTCGCGGTCCCGGCCGAGAGCGTCGTCGCGGTCGCCGAGGACGCGGCCCGCGCCGGGACGAAGGGGTTGATCGTCATCACCTCCGGCTTCGCCGAGACCGGCGCGGCCGGGGCCGAGCTGCAGCGCCGCCTGGTGGACATCGTGCGCGCCAACGGCGCCCGTCTGGTGGGGCCGAACTGCCTCGGCCTGGTCAACACCGACCCGGCGATCAGTCTCAACGCCAGCCTCGCCTCGGTGATGCCGCCGCTCGGGCGCATCGGCTTCTACTCGCACTCCGCCGCGCTCGGCATCGTCATCCTGCAGTACGCGGGCGAGCGCGGCCTCGGTTTCTCCACCTTCGTGTCCGCCGGCAACCGGGCCGACGTCTCCGGCACCGACGTGCTCGAGTTCTGGGAGGAGGACCCGGCCACCGACATCGCGATCCTCTACCTCGAGGCGTTCGGCAACCCGCGGCGCTTCGCCCGCGTCGCGCGGCGGATCTCGCGCCGCAAGCCGGTGCTCTGCGTCAAGGGGGCGCGCAGCCGCGCCGGCTCGACGGCGGCCGGGGCCCACATCGGCGCGATCCCGGTGGGGGACGTCGAGGTCGACGCGCTGTTCCGGCAGGCCGGCGTGATCCGCGTCGACACGCTGGAAGAGCTGTTCGACGCGGCGCTGCTGCTCGCCCATCAGCCGGCGCCGGCCGGCCGGCGCGTCGCGATCCTGAGCAACTCGGGAGGCGTCGTCACGATCACGGCGGACGCCTGCGAGGCCTACGGCCTGACGGTCGCCGAGTCGGGGCTGATCGACCTCGGGCCGCAGGCCGACGCCGAGGACTACCACAAGGCGGTGCAGCGGGCGCTCGAGGACCCGCGGGTGGACGCGGTCATCGCGATCTTCCTCTGCGTCGGCGACTGCGACCCGGAGCTGGTGTCGCGCGGCATCCGCCGCGGCGTGGTCGGAGCGGAGCGCGCGTCCGGGGCGGCGAAGCCGGTGCTGCTCTCGATGATGGGCGCGACCGGCGTGGTGACGTTCCCGTTCGAGGGGAAGGGGGCGCTGGAGGGCCGCAAGACCGAGTTCCCCTCGTACCGGTTCCCGGAGGCCGCCGTGCGGGCGCTCGCGCACGCGGTGACCTACGCCGAGTACCGGCGCGAGCCGCAGGGCCGCCTGACCTGGTACGAGGGCACCGACCAGGCCCGCGCGCGGGCCGTGATCGAGGCGGCGGTGCGCGAACTGCCGCCCGGCGTCGAGCCGTGCCGGCTCACGCGGGAGCAAGCGGGCGAGGTGCTGGCGTGCTTCGGCGTGCCGATCGAGGAGGTGCCCGGGCCGCGGGAGGAGGGCGCGCCGCTCGAGCTTTCGGTGCGCCAGCACCCGGTGTTCGGTCCGGTCCTCGTGCTCGGGCGGGTCGGGCAGCCGGCCGTCGTGCGCATCACCCCGCTGACCGACGAGGACGTTCGCGGCATGCTCAAGGCGGTCGAGGTCGCGCCCGACGGAGGAGAGGTCGAGCTGCTCTGCCGCCTCTCGCAGCTCATCGAGGAGATGCCCTGGGTGGCCGAGCTCGAGGCCGAAGTCGTGCCCGCGAGCGACGGGGTGCCGGCGGCGCTCGGCGGCCGCCTCGTCTTCGCCGTCACGCGGCCGGGCTGAGCGGCGCGCCGGGGAGCGAAGGAGAGATCGCATGCTGGTACGAGACATCATGACCACCTCGGTGATCACGATCGGTCCCGAGGCCACGCTCGAACAGGTGTGTGAGGTCATGCAGGCGCACAACGTGCGCCACCTCCCGGTGCTCGACGGCGGTGTCCTGGTCGGGGTCATCACCGACCGCGACCTCCACGGCGGCGGCAGCAGCCCGTGCCTGGCGCCGGCCAAGCCCAAGGGCCTCGTCCGCGACGCGATGGTCCACCCGCCGCGGACCGCCCACCCGCTCGACCCGGTCGAGGACGCGGCGCGCACGATGCGGGCCTTGAAGATCGGCTGCCTGCCGGTGCTCGACGGCGAGCGTCTGGCCGGCATCGTCACCGGCATCGACCTGCTCGACGCGCTGCTGCGCCTCACCGGAGTGGACCAGGCGGCGGGCCGGATCGAGCTGCGGCTGGCCGACAGGCCGGGCGGCCTGGCGCGCCTGACCGCGCTCATCGCGGAGCGCCGGCTCAACATCCACTCGATCCTCACCTACCCGGAGGGCGAGGGTCAGGTGCGGACGGTGCTGCGGATCAACACCCTGGAAACGCGTCCGCTCGCCAATGCGTTGCGCGAGGAGGGCTTCGACGTCGTGTGGCCGGCCGAGAAGCCATGGCAGAGCTGATCTACTCGCCGGCGTACGGGAGCTACGACTTCGGCGCCGAGCACCCGTTCT
>JAKAFI010000321.1 GCA_021818005.1 Acidobacteriota bacterium
CGCGGCGAGTAGCGGAACCCGTGCCGCAGGCACAGCCCCGCCACCGCCGCGGCGCGGGCCGCCACTTCGGCCGCGCTGCGACCCTCGGGCATCAGCAGCACCCGGGAGCGCTCCGCGCCGAGACGGTCCACCAACGCCTCGACCTCGGCGATGTCCTCCTCGCCGCGCACCACGAACTTGAGCTGGTACTCGAGGTGGCGGCGCAGCAACGCGGCCAGCGGCTCGAGGCGCGACCGGGCTGCGGCGTGCGCCTCCCTGAGCCGGCCGCCGGGATCGGAGTTCGCGGTCTTCGGCGAGACCGAGAGCAACGAGCAGGCGAACTCCGGCGCGAGCGTGCCGGCGGTCTCGACCGTGAGGTGGTGCCCCGCCGCGGTCAGCGCCGCGGTCAGCCGCGGCAGCTCCCGCTGCAACAGCGGCTCGCCGCCGGTGAGCACGACGTGACGGCAGCCCGAGGCCGCGGCCTCGGCCACCAGGCCGTCCACGCCCCGGCGCATCCCCTCCGGCCGCCACGAGGTGTACGGCGTGTCGCACCAGGCGCAGCGCAGGTTGCACCCCGACGTGCGGATGAAGAACGAGGGCACCCCGGCGAGTGTCCCCTCCCCCTGGATCGAGGTGAACGTCTCGGCGACGAACATCCCCGACCGCCTACGCCGCCGCTCGCCGGCCGGCGGCCGGCGAGCGCCGCAGCCACGCCGCCCCGAGGACCGCGCACCCGAGCAGCGCCGAGCCGCCCCCCTGGTGGAGCGTCGTCAGCGCGACGTTCCACGCCGCGCGCGGCACCCCCACGACCCGCGTCTCGACCGCGTACAGCGCCACCAGACCGAGCATCACCTGCACGGTCACCGCCGCCGTGATCACGCGTCCGACGGTCCCGAGCGTCCGCTGCCCGCCGAGCCGCGACAGGCGCGTCCCCACGAGCAGCGCCAGCGCCAGCACGACCACGGCGAAGGTGACGTGCTCGACGAGGGCGCGGCCGAACTGGCGCTGCACCGCGCCGAGCGCGATTTGAACGATCACCGCGCCGACGAGCCAGGCGCTGAGCGCTCGAGTGCCGGCCGCCGGCGGCGCCGGGCCCTCATCGCGCGCCCAGGCCGTCGAGGTGACGGCGGCGATCACGACGATCAACGCGAAGAACAGCGGCCCCAGCACGCCGTGGACCACCGCCAGCGTCGAGGAGGGGTCCATCGCGGAGCGCGCCGTCGCCAGCGTGAACGAGCCGGTCACGCGCAGCCCGCCGAGGATCCCCTGGACGATCACGGTCGCGACCGCGACGAGCGCCAGCCGCCGCACCCACCGCCTGCGCTCGACCGTGAGCAGGTGCGCCGCGAGCACGACGGTCGTCAAGCCGACCAGGCTGCCGAACAGGCGGTGCGCGTGCTCGTAGTACACCCCGCCCGTCATGCGCGAGAGCGGGTACAAAAACATGTTGTACCCGAACGAGTTCGGCCAGTCGGCCACGGACAGGCCGGCGCCCTCCCCGGTGACGAGGCCGCCCACGAGCAGCTGCAGCAACGTCGCCGCCGCCGCGACGCGCGCCAGCGCCGCCGTCCAGTTCACCGCGCGCGCCCCGCCGGCCCGACCTCCGGCCCCGGCGGCGGCGCCGGCGCTCCCGAGCGCGGCGCCGAGCAGGAGCGACCCCGGGATCCACCACAACGCCGACGGGACCACCTGGTCGGGCCGCGCGCCGCCGAGCAGGCTGCCGAGGATCAGCAGGTTGACGACCGACGAGAGCAGCCCGGCGGCGAGACCGCTGCGCCACCCGCGGGAGCCCAGACGTCCCGCGACGAACCCGCCGCCGGCGAGGCATCCGAGGAGCAACAGCGCGAGCAACCAGCTCGGCGCCGCCGCCGGCGGCATGCGGCACAGGTAGCCGACGAACCACATCGCCACGCTCGTCCCGAACCCGAGCGCCAGCACCTCGCCCCGGCCGCGTCCCGCCTCGCCCACAGTCGCCATCGCGCCGCTCCTTTCCGCTCCCGTCCGGGTAGTATGAAGCAGGACGCCATCACGCACCACCGGCCGCGGGGAATGCGCGGCGCCGGGGGCCGTTGTGGGATGACAACGGCTCCGGACGGCGTCGCGGCGGTGCCGGCGGCGGTGCCGGCGCCGAGAGGTGAGGCAGGCTCGCATGGCATCGGTTGCTCGATCACTGGGTTCGGCCGGGCTCGCCGGGACGCCGCGCGTGCTGGCCGCGCTCCGCGCCTACCCCGAGCTGACCAAGGCCCGCCTCACCTCGCTCGTTGTCGCCACCACCGCGGTCGGGTTCGTGATGGCGGCCGGCCCGCACGCCGGTGCGGCGCGGCTCGCCTGGACCGCGCTCGGCACGGCGCTCGCGGCCGCCGGCGCGATGGCGCTCAACCAGGTCATCGAGGTGCCTCGCGACGCGCGCATGGAGCGCACCAGGCACCGGCCGCTGCCCGCCGGCGTGCTCGGCCGCGCCCACGCCTTCATCTTTGGCGTCGGGGTCGCCGCCGCCGGGCTCGTACTCCTGCTCGCGGCGTCCGGCGCGCGCACCGCCGCGCTCGGTCTCGCCGTCGTGCTCATCTACACGCTGGTCTACACGCCGCTGAAGACGCGCACGCCGCTGTGCACGCTGGCCGGGGCGGTGTGCGGGGCGATCCCGCCGCTGATGGGTTGGAGCGCCACCGGCGCGCCGCTCTCGTTCGGCGCGTGGCTGCTCGCCGGCGTGCTCTTCCTCTGGCAGATCCCGCACTTCCTCGCGCTCGCTTGGCTCTACCGCGACGATTACCGGCGCGGCGGCTTCCGCATGCTGCCCTCGGTGGACCCGAGCGGGCGCGCCACCGGCGGCATGGCGGTGCTGTACTCGCTGGCGCTGCTCCCGGTCGGGTTGCTCGCGGCGCTTGCCGGCATGACCGGTTGGACGTTCGCCGCCGGCTCGCTGGCGCTCACCGGCGGCCTCGCCGGCCTCGCGCTGGCGCTCGCGGCCGGGCGGACCGACCGCCTCGCCCGGCGTCTCTTCCTCGCCACGCTTCTGTACCTGCCGCTGCTCCTCGGCCTCATGGTCGCCGACCGGGTCACCCCGCCAGTGCGGGCCGCGGTCGCCCTCTTGGCGCTCGGGCGATGAGCGAGCCCGCGGCCGCGGCACCGGGGTTCCTGCGCCGTGGCGGCTGGGTGGTCGTCGCCGTGCTCACGGTGGCCACCGTCGCGTTCGCCCTTTACGCCGTCCGTCTCGTCCGCCACCGCGCCCATCCGATCGGCGACGGCCACCGGGTCGAGAGCTACGGCTTCGCCCTCGCCCCGTGCCTGGTGCCGCGCGACCTGGTCGCGGCGTCGGGGCTGCCGAAAGATGGCCTGGCGGCGCTCGACGAGCCGCCGGAGTGGCCGGCGGCGCGCGCCGAGCAGGCGCGGATCGGCTACGGCAAGTTCCTCGTCCCTGGCGACCGCGTCATCGGCGTGCGCCTCGGCGGCACCGCGCGCGCCTACCCGCTGCGCATGCTCGTCTGGCACGGGGTCGCCAACGACACCCTCGGCGGCGTCCCGATCGCGGTTAC
>JAKAFI010000322.1 GCA_021818005.1 Acidobacteriota bacterium
AGGTCGAGAGCCTGCTGCGCCGCCTCCTCGCCCGCCACCAGACGGTGGACGACGCCTTCATGGCCGACGTCCTCGCCGAGAAGGAGCAGATCATGCGCAAGGAGGGGATCCTCGAGTTCGTCCCTCCGATCCGCGCTCTCGGCGACCTCGGCGGCCTCGACCAGCTCAAGGTGTGGGTGCGGCAGCGTGCCTCGCTGTTCACGCCGCAAGCGATGGCGCAGGGGCTGCCGCGGCCCAAGGGCGTCCTGCTCATGGGCATGTCCGGGTGCGGCAAGTCGCTGGCGGTCAAGGTCATCGCCACCGAGTGGAAGCTGCCGCTCTTCCGCCTCGACATGAACCTCGTGTTCGCCGGGGTGCAGGGCTCGCCGGAATGGGTGTTCCACCGCGCGCTCGAGGCGGTCGAGGCGGTGGCGCCGGCGGTGCTGTGGATCGACGAGATCGAGATGGGTGTCGCCGGGTACGCCGAGGGGCAGACCGGCTCGATGACGCGCATCTTCTCGACGTTCCTCACCTGGATGCAGGAGCACCGCGCCGATGTGTTCGTCGCCGCCACCGCCAACCGGATCAACCTGCTCCCCGCCGAGATCATCCGCAAGGGACGGTTCGACCAGGTGTTCTTCGTCGAGCTGCCGAACGAGGAGGAGCGCAAGGAGATCCTCGGCATCCACCTGCGCGCCCAGGCGCTCGACCCCGGCAAGTACGACCTCGTGCTCCTCGCCTCCGCCGGGCGCGGCTGGAACGGGGCCGAGATCGAGCAGGCCGTGGTCTCGGCGCGCATCGCCTGCAACGCCGAAGGCCGCCCCGTCGAGGAACGCGACCTGCTCACCGCCATGGGCCAGATCGTGCCGCTCTCGACCACGATGTCGGAGCAGATCAAGGCGATCCGCTCGTGGGCGCGCACCCGCGCACTCCCCGCCACCACCCCGGGCCGGCCGGAGATGTAGAGACGGGGAAAGGGAAGACGGGAGAGGGGAAAGGGAAGACGGCAGGGGAGCAGAGGTGCAGAGGAGCTGAGGAGCACAGGGGGTTCGTACCCCTCTGGTCCTCAGCCCCTCGGCTCCTCCGCTGGGTTTGGTCTTCCCTTTCCCCTCTTCCCTCTTCCCGCCTCTAACTCTTCACTCTCAACTCTCAACTCTTCACTTGCCAGCGGCGAACGGCGCGTGGTCGCCGAGGAGGACGATGTTGGCGCCGGTGTCGGGGGCCGTGAGCAGTCCGGCGCACGGGCGGGGCTGGCCGCCGCCGTGGGCCGCGAGCAGGTCGAGCACCCACTTCTGCTCGGCGTGCCGCGCCCCCTTGAGGCGTCCGCCGGCGTGCGGGACGGCGACACAGAACAGGAGGTCGCCCTGGGTCGTGCGCGCGATCCCGGCGAGCACGGCGATCCCGCCGTCGGTGGTGGTGAGCGTGCCCGTCTTGCCGACCACGGCCGTCGTGTTGGGTCCGTCGGCGAGTTCGGGGAACTGGTGCGTCACGGTGCCGGGGTCGCAACCGGCGACCGGGAGCAGCGACTCGACGGGCAGGTGGAACCGTTCGCACGCGGCCCTGAACCGGCGCAGCAGGTGCACGATCAGCCGCGGCGTGAGGCGGTTTTCGCCCAGCCCGGAGGCGGTCTGCAGCTCGACGGCGTCGCGCGGCACGCCGCACTGCTCGGCCACGAACGCGGCCAGCTCGTCGACCGAGCCGATGGTCGAAGCGATCCGCTCGATATCGTTGTTCGAGTAGCAGTTGAATCGCCGCAACGTGTCCACCAGCGGCTGCGAGCGGTGCACGACGAGCATCTGGCCCGGCTCGGCGTGGCCGTTGACGCCGATGCCGCGCTCGATCACGACGCGCGGCGGCCGCACTGCGTCGAGGCCGCGGCGCGCGGCGAACTCGCGCCAGGTCGCCCGCGTCGCGCGGCTCCAGTGGTGTGGGTCGAGCGCCTGACGGAGGCGGCCGGCCATCAGCATGGCCCGCTTGATCGGGTCGGGCTCCCGCCCCTCGGAGCCGTTCTCCCAGCCGATCCAGAACCGCCGGTTGACGATGAGGGCGCCGGTCACCCTCGTTACGTGCAGCTCGTTGAGGGCGCGGGCAACCAGGAACGCGTTCTCGACCTGAAAGTCGGGGTCGCCGCCGCCCTCGACGACGAGGTCGCCGCGCAGCACCTGGTGCACCGGATCGATCGTCCCGCGAGCGTAGAACCGCGTCTCGAACCGGAACTCCGGGCCGAGCCGCTCCAGCGCCCACAGCGAGGTGCCGATCTTGAGCACGGACGCCGGGTTGATCGGCTCGTCGGGCTGGCGCGCCTCGACCGGCTTTCCGTCGAGCGTCTCCGCATACCAGACGAGGTCGACCGGGCGGCTGACGCGCCGCCTCCGGCGGGGGCCGTTGGCTCCCTCCGAGACGGCCGCCGCGAGGGTCAGGGTGGCGAGTGCGAGGGCAAGGGTTCGCTTCACGGCCGGCGATTGTACCCGAGGCCGCCTCGATCCGACGTCATCTTCGTCACCGCGCCGCCCGCGCCCTTGGCAGCGGCCCGGCCGGTGCGCTAGCGTGGCGCTGACGGGGAGGCACGATGAGCCAGATCGACGACTTCATCGCGGCGCGACGGGAGGCCAACGCGGCCGTGCTGCGCGAGGACCACCTCGGCATCAAGCGGTTCTTCAACCTCGACGACGCGGCCTATCGCGACGACGCCCTCCCCGGCCGGGTCAAGGAGCTGCTCGGCCTGGCCGCGTCGCTCGTCTTGCGCTGCGACGACTGCGTCGACTACCACCTCATCCAGTGCGTCAGGGCGGGCTGGTCGCGCGCCGAGATCGTGGACGCCCTCAACGTCGGCCTGGTGGTCGGGGGCTCGATCGTGATCCCGCACCTGCGCCATGCAGTGGCGACGCTCGACCAACTCGCCGGCCGCGAGCACATCGAGCTGTAACCGGCGGCTCCGTCAGCCCGACGAGCGCGCGCCGGACGCCACGGGCTCGACCAGCCGGAGCGCCGGGGTCGCGGCCGCCACCGCCGCTTCGTACGCGTCCCCCTCGACGAGCGCGCGCAGACGGTCGCTGGCGGCGAGCACGAGCGTCCAGCCCTCCCAACGCACCGGCTCGCCCGTCAGTGCGTCCACGACACGCCCCTCGGCGACCGCCCGCGACGCCGGCTCGAGCGCCACACCGGCCAGCGCCCGCTCGAGCGCCCGCATCACCCCTTCGGCTCGCGGGTCGAGGAAGCGCGTGTACCGGTGCGACAGCGCCGCGACGTGGTAGTGGCTGGGGCGGAAGACGATGCCGTCGAGCGCCAGCGTCTCGCTCACGACGACCAGCCAGCCGAAGATCTCGCGCAGCATGCCGAGGCCCGGATGCTGCTGGCCGGGCAGCGCGGCGCGGCCGCCGGTGAAGCGCTCGCGGGGGTTCTGGAGCAACAGCCATTCGACCTCGAGCACCTCGCACCCCTGCACCGCCCGGGCGCTGCGGTGCACCCGCAGCTCGACCAGGAGCTCGCGGCGGTCGGCGGCGCCGTAGATCTTCAGCGTCTGGCCGAGCG
>JAKAFI010000323.1 GCA_021818005.1 Acidobacteriota bacterium
CTTGGCGGAAGCGCATGGGAATCGAACCCACCCCCCGTACCGCGACGGCACGGGGCAACGGTTTTGAAGACCGCGAGAGCCACCAGGCCCCGTGCGCTTCCGCTGGCGAGTCTAGCATCGCCCTCCACATGTGTGTTACTTGCCACAGACCCGTGCCAGCGACCGGCCGCGGCGCCGGGACCGGTGGTCTGCCGCCGCCCTCGCAGCCCAACGGAGGGTGTCGGCGAAACCGGACAACGCGCCCCCATCCGCGAGCGCTCGCGCGACCGTCAACCGACCCAGTAAAATCTGCTCCAGGCGGCCATGGCTGCCACGAGGAGGCTCAGGCTGGTCATCTTGATAAGAAAATCGACGCGCCTCGTCTCACCCAGAACAGCGAGTGTCATGAAGAGCGGAAACACGACCGCGGCGTAGCGAGCCGACGAGTTCAGCACACCAGTGAAGAGCGGTGCGAGGAGCATCACCAGTGCATATAGCGCCAGGCCCCGATCGCGGAGCCGGCGAAACCCGAGGATCGCGACGACGAGGAGCGCGAGCATGAGGAGCCTCTCGACCGGGGTGACGACCGGGTAGGGGTAGAGGGGTCGAAAGATCGTTTCCCAGGGTGCCGAGGAGAGCTTCCCCCATGCCACCTGAATCCGCAGAGGTGTCAGCAGGTCCCCGGTAATGTCCCTGATCCCGACGAGAAACGAGAGGAGGCCGGCGGGGACGAGCGCCAACCAGGCCACGTCCCAGCGGATGCGCCGCAGCTTCCAACCCCGGTGCGAGAGGTAGGCCCAGAGGAGCGGGACCAGGACGAGAACGCCGTTCGGGCGTGTGAGCGCCGCGAACCCGCCCAAGAGCCCCGCTCCGGCCCAGGAGCCTTCCGAGGCCGCGAAGAGAGCTGCAACCGAGAAAAAGAGGAACATCGATTCGGTGTAGAAGCAGGAGAAGAAGAAGCTGGTCGGAAAGATGAGGAGATACAGAACAGTGCGCCGGGCCACGCCCTCATCCCCTTGGCTTACGGCCACGAGCGTGCGGAGCAGGATCAAGGCTATGAGGAGCAGGATGTTGGACAGCAGGACGCCGATGAGCAGCTGTGCCTCGACGCTTCGCGCGCTCGCCGGCAACAGGCTGGCGAGAGCCTTGACGGTCTCGGGGTAGAGAGGAAAGAACGCGAAGTTGCTTTGCGCGGAGGCTGTGCTTCCCCGGCTCCTGTAGCCGTTGTTGGCGATGTCCAGGTACCAGCCTGTGTCCCACCGCGCCCAGATGTCGAGCGGCCACCACCGTGTGAAGTGCCAGCCGCGCGCCGCCGCATCCGGGAGGGGGTAATCCGGGTTGGGCCGGAGGAGCCAGCGGGAGACCCAGGCGACCGCCACCAACAGAGTTCGCGTGACAAGCAGAGGCGCGACAACGTCGGGCCAGATCCGACGGCCATGAGTTGCGACCATTTCGCGCAAGGTCTGACGTGTCACTCGAGGTGCCTCTGCCGTTTCCGGCGCCGTGGTTCGCATGGTTGGCCGGTCCTGATGGGAGGGAACAGGTCGGAGGGTTCGAGCATTGGTGGAGCCGAACGGGATCGAACCGTCGACCTCTTGAATGCCATTCAAGCGCTCTCCCAACTGAGCTACGGCCCCACCAGGGAGAGGAAACCTAGCAAGACACGGGGCAGGTGTCAACTTCGAGGGACTCCTGGAAGTCGAGATGGCCCTCCCGGGCGCTATACTTCCCGTGCGCCCAACGGCGCGGCGAGCGCGGCCGTATACGGTGCGGAGGTTGGGCTTGACATGGGTGTCCTGCGTCTGTTGGTCCGGGAGAAGGTGAGCGGCGAGCGCGACGATCGCGAGCTGGCGGTGCTGGCGCGCGGCGGGGACGAGACCGCGTTCGCGCTGCTGGTGCGCCGCCACCAGGCCGGCGTGCGGCGCAGCGCCGCTCGCATCCTGGGCGACGACGAGGAGGCTCGCGACATCGCTCAGCTGGCGTTCGTCCGCGCCTGGGAGAACCTGGCCAAGTACGACCCGGCGTGGGCATTCTCGACCTGGGTGTACCGGATCGCCTCGAACCTGGCGATCGACGTGCTGCGCTCGCGCGACAGCCGCGACCGGACCCACGCCGCCCACCTGCGGCTGGTGGGGGACTCCGTCGGGCCGAGCGCCCCGCGCGACCTGGCCGACGGCGAGGTGAGCCGGATCTTCAGGGAGCTGGCCCAGACGTTGACGCCCTCGCAGCGGGCCGCGTTCGTGCTCCGTGAGGTCGAGGGGCTGACCACCGCCGAGGTCGCGCAGACGCTCGGGTGCAGCGAGGCGACGGTCCGCAACCACGTGTTCCAGGCGCGCGCGACGTTGCGCCGTGAGCTCGCGGCGCGCTACCCGGAGTACCTCCCAAAGGGGGGCGCGCGATGAACTGCCCCGAGGCGCGCCGCCTGATGCCGCAGTTGGTGGCGATGGAGCTCGCGCCGCCCACCGAGGGGGAGCTGCGCGAGCACCTGGCGGGGTGCCCGGGGTGCCGCGAGGCGGCCGCCGGCCGCGAGCCCGTGCTTGCGCTCGCGGTCGCCCTGGCGCACGCGCCCGGACGCGAAGACGACCGCTTCGCCGGGGAGGTCATGGCGCAGATCCACCAGCGACGGCTGGAACGGCGCCTCGCCGGACGGCGGGCGCGCCTGCTGGCGGCGGCCGCCGTGACGGTGGCGCTGCTCGGCGGGGCGACCGCCGTGCGGGAGCTGGCGCGGCCGAGCCGGCCCGTGGTGGCGCAGGCGCCGCGGGCGGCCGTGCCGCCACCGGCGGCGGTGAACGAGCCGGCGTTCGTCGAAGTGGACAAGGCGGGGGTGCGGCTGTACCAGCTCAGCCCGGCGTCGCAGTCGCGGCCGGCGGTCCAGGTGGCGTTCATCGTGGATCCGCACCTGGAGCTGTAGTTGGTCAAGGCCGTGGTGGCACTGCTCGTGGTGACGGCGGCGACGGCGCTGGCGGCCGATCAGGAGCTGCGCGTCTTCCAGCTCCATTTCCGCCCGGCGCGCGACGCGGCGGCGCTCGTCGAGCCGCTGCTCTCCGCCGACGGCAGCGTCTTGCTGCAGCCGAGCCTCAACGCGATCACGGTCCGCGACTCTGCGGTGGTGCTCGAGCGGGTCGCCCGGGCGTTGGCGAGCTGGGACGTGGCGCCGGCGGCGTACAAGGTGCGCATTCGACTGCTCCTCGCCAACACCGACCCGCAGCCGCCGGGTCAGCCGGCGCCGCTCATCGAGGGGATCGGCTCGGAGCTGCGGGAGCTGTTCCACTTCACCAACTACCAGGAGGTCGCGACGCTGCAGGTGACGGCGTCGGACGGCAGCGTCGTCGAGCTGGCGGCCGGAGATCGCTACCACCTGCGGTTCACCGTGCGCGGCGTGCCGCAGGACCCCGACCGGGTGCAGCTGGCCCAGCTCCAGCTCTCGCGCCGTGACCGCGGCGCCAACGACGTCGAGACGTTGCACCCCCTCGTGCGCGCGACGGTGACCCTGCTCGTCAAGCAGCCCTCGGTCCTCGGCGGCGC
>JAKAFI010000036.1 GCA_021818005.1 Acidobacteriota bacterium
GGCGAGAGGTCGCGGAGCACGCGCGAGACGCGGTCGCCGATGCCGCCGAGCTTCTTGTGCCCGAACGCGTCGGTCTCGTGGTCCTCGAACACCATCTCGTCCATGCCCTTGAACGTCGCGCCCTCGGAGACGAGGACGACGCTGTACTTGGAGGGGTTGGTGTGGCGGTCGGCGGTGAGCAGCTCGCACAGGCGCTCGATGTCGAACACGTGCTCGGGGATGACGCAGCGGTTGGCGGCGCCCGCCATCGTGGGGAGCAGCGCGGTGAACCCGGCGTAGCGGCCGAACACCTCGATGACGAGGAAGCGCTCGTGGCTCCCGGCGGAGGTGCGCAGGTCGTGGGTCATCTCGATCGTGCGGGTCACGCACGTCGAGAAGCCGATGCAGTAGTCGGTGCCCGGGACGTCGTTGTCCATCGTCTTGGGGATGGCGATGACGCGCACCCCCTCCTTGTGCAGGCGCACGCCGTACGACAGCGTGTCGTCGCCGCCGATCGGGATGAGGGTGTCGATCCCCAGCCACTCGAGGTTGGCGAGCACGTCGGGGGTGACGTCCACGATGTCGCCGGGGTAGCTGCCCTTGAGGTGCGGCGGCAGCTGCGCCTGCGCCACCTTCGACGGGTTGGTGCGCGAGGTGTGGAGGAACGTCCCCCCGGTGCGCCCGACCTTGTTCACGACCTCCTCGGAGAGCTCAATCACATGCTCGTCGTGAGGTTTCCCCTCGTCGCGCTCGAGCTCGACGAGCCCCGCCCAGCCGCGCCGGATCCCCAGCACCCGGTAGCCGTCACGCAGCGCGCGCACGGTGAGCGCCCGGATCGCGGGGTTCAGTCCCGGGACGTCGCCGCCGCCGGTGAGGATCGCGATCGTGCCTTTCGGTTTGCTGGTGTGGCTCATGGTTGGCTCCGTATGCGCCGATGGTAGCGCAGCGCCACCCCGGCTAACCGGAGCGGCACGGTGCGCGATTCCGGGCCCCCCGTCCGCCCGGGCAGGCCGCCGGCGGGCGGTTGCGCGGCGAGCTTGTGCTGCCTATGCTCAAACGAGCGGAGGTGCCAACGGCCATGGATGCGGTCCTCCTCGCGCGGCTGCAGTTCGCCTTCACCCTGATGTTCCACTACCTGTTCCCGCCGATCACGATCGGGCTCGGGCTGTTGCTGGTCGTGATGGAAGGGCTGTACTTGAAGACGCGGGACATTCAGTACGAGGCGATGGCGCGGTTCTGGACCAGGATCTTCGCGGTCAACTTCGCGATGGGCGTGGCGACCGGGATCGTGATGGAGTTCCAGTTCGGCACCAACTGGGCGACGTACTCCCGCTTCGTCGGCGACGTCTTCGGCTCCGCGCTCGCCGCCGAGGGGATCTTCGCGTTCTTCCTCGAGTCGGGGTTCCTCGCGGTGCTGGTGTTCGGCTGGGACCGGGTGTCGCCGGGGATGCACTTCTTCGCCACGGTGATGGTGGCGCTCGGCTCGATCTTCTCGGCGCTCTGGATCGTGGTCGCGAACTCGTGGCAGCAGACGCCCGCCGGCTTCCACATCGTCGGGACCGGCGCCGCCGCGCGCGCCGAGATCACCGACTTCTGGGCGATGGTGTTCAACCCGTCGAGCATGGAGCGGCTGGTGCACGTCCTGCTCGGCGCCTTCATCGTCGGTGCGTTCGTGGTGCTCAGCGTCTCGGCGTTCTACCTGCTCCGCGGCCGCCATCTCGAGTTCGCGCGCCGCAGCGTGACGATCGCGCTCGTCGTCGCGGCGGCGGCCTCGGCCGCGGAGGTGATCTCCGGCGACTCGCAGGCGCGCACGCTCGCCGCCACGCAACCCGCGAAGCTGGCGGCGTTCGAGGGGCTGTACACCACCGCGCCGGGGGGCACGCGGCTGACCGTCGTCGGCTTCCCCGACACCGCGGCGCAGCGGGTGCGCGGCGAGGTCGCGATCCCGGGGCTGCTGTCGTTCCTCGTCTACGGCGACTGGAACAAGCCGGTCGCGGGTCTCGACCGGGTGGCGCGCGCCGACTGGCCGCCGGTGCCGCTCCCGTTCCAGGCCTACCACGCGATGGTGGGGCTCGGCTTCCTCTTCGCCGCCCTGATGGCCGTCGCGCTGGTCAAACGCTGGCGCGGGACGCTGTTCCAGGCTCGCTGGCTGCTGTGGACGCTGGTCTTCGCGGTGCTCGGCCCGATCGCCGCCAACCAGCTCGGCTGGGTGGCCGCGGAGGTCGGGCGCCAGCCGTGGGTCGTGTACGGCCTGCTGCGCACCGCCGACGCCACCTCCAAGAGCGTGCCGGCGGGGCAGGTGCTCGCGTCGCTCGTGATGTTCGGCGTGATCTACGCCCTCCTGCTCGCGGTCTACGTGTTCGTGCTCAACGCCAAGATCCTGCACGGGCCCGACGAGGCGGCGGCGCCTCCGGCCGCGACCACGGGGGAGGGGCTCCTCGCGGCGGCGGGCAGCCTGACCGGGCACGGCGGGGAGTCGCTCACCTCGGGCGGCGAGCCCGGCGGCCACGCGGAGAGGGGGTGACGAGATGGACCTGCACCTGTTCTGGTTCGCCCTCTTGGGCGTGCTCCTGACCGGCTACGCCATCCTCGACGGCTTCGACCTCGGGGTCGGGATCGTGCACCTGGCCGCGCGCCGCGACGACGAGCGCCGCGTCCTGATGAACGCCATCGGGCCGCTGTGGGACGGCAACGAGGTGTGGCTGGTGACGTTCGGCGGCGCGCTGTTCGCCGCGTTCCCGCGGGCGTACGCCGCGGTGTTCTCGGCGTTCTACCTGCCGTTCATGGCGCTGCTGTTCGCCCTGATCTTCCGTGCGGTCTCGATGGAGTTCCGCAGCAAGCACGACAGCGCCGCGTGGCGGCGCTTTTGGGACGCCGCGTTCTGCGCCGCCAGCACGCTGGCGACGTTCCTGATGGGGGTGGCGGTCGGCGACTCGATGCTCGGCATCCCGATCGGCCCCGGCGGCGACTACGCCGGCGGGGTGCTCGACCTGCTGCGCCCGTACGCGCTCCTGGTCGGCGTCCTCGCCGTCGCGACGTTCGCGATGCACGGTTCGATCTACCTCTACCTCAAGACGGACGGCGAGCTGCAGCGCCGCATCCACGGCTGGATGTGGCGGACGTTCGCCCTCTTCCTCGCGGTGTACGTCGTGGTCACGGCGGTCACGCTCGCGGCGCTGCCCGGCGCGACGCGCAACTTCGCCGAGCTGCCGTGGGCGTGGGTCGTCGTGGTCCTCAACATCCTCGCGGTCGCCAACATCCCGCGCGCCATCCACAAGGGCAAGCCGTTCGGCGCGTTCGTCTCCTCCGCGTGCACGATCGCCGCGCTCGTGTTCCTGTTCGGCGTGGCGCTCTTCCCGAACCTGATCGTGTCGAGCAGCGACCCGGCCTGGAGCATGACGATCGCCAACGCGGCCTCGTCCGAGAAGACGCTCGGGATCATGCGCGTGATCGCGTTCATCGGCATGCCGTTCGTCCTCGCGTACACGTCCGTCGTCTACTGGGTGTTCCGCGGCAAGGTCGAGCTCGGCACCTCGAGCTACTGAGCGCGCCCCGCCCGCGGCCGGCGTCACGCCGGCGGCGGCAGCAGCTCGACCAGCGCCGCGGCGGCGCGCGCGGGCTCGCGCTCGGCGAGCGGCAGGCGCAGCACGCCGGCCGGGGTGAGCGCGGCGCCCGGCGCCGCGGCGAGCAGCGCCATCGCTGCCGGGTGCGCGGCGGGATGGGCAGGGTCGAAGGCGAGCTCGATGGCGAGCGGCCCGCGTTTGATCCTGGTCACGCCGAGCGCCTCCGCCCGCCGGCGCACGCGCTGGTGCAGGAGCAGGTGCTCGAGCTGGGCCGGGGCCGGGCCGAAGCGCTCGGTGAACTCCTGCCGCAGCTTCGCCAGCTCCTCGTCGTCGCGGGCGCCGGCGATGCGGCGGTAGACGGCGAGGCGCAGCGTCTCCTCGGCGATGTAGCGCTCCGGCAGGCGCAGGTCGAGGCCTAGTCGCAGCTCGGCGGTCGTCGGCGGCGCGGGCGCCGCCTCGCCGCGCAGCTCGCGCACCGCCTCCTCGAGGAGGTGGCAGTAGGTCTCGAATCCGACGGCCCGCAGGTGGCCGTGCTGCTCGGCGCCGAGGAGGTTACCGGCGCCGCGGATCTCGAGGTCGCGGGCGGCGATGCGGAAGCCCGCGCCGAGGTCGGCGAACTCGAGGATCGCGGCCAATCGGGCGCGCGCCTCGCGGGTGAGCGAGCGCTCGGGCGGGACGAGCAGGTAGGTGAAGGCGAGGCGGTCGGAGCGACCGACGCGGCCACGCAGCTGGTAGAGCTGGGCGAGACCGAAGCGGTCGGCGCGGTTGACGATCAGCGTGTTGGCGTTCGGGATGTCGAGGCCGTTCTCGATGATCGCCGTGGCCACCAGGACGTCGGCCTCGCCGCCGAGGAACGCGTCCATCGCGCGCTCGAGCTCGCGCTCGTCCATCTGCCCGTGCGCCGTCACCACCCGCGCCTCGGGCGCGACCTCGCGGACGAGCGCCGCCATCGCCGCGATCGACGCGACGCGGTTGTGCACGAAGAACACCTGCCCGCCGCGCGCCAACTCGGTCGCGATCGCCTCGCGCACCGCCTCGCGGCGGAACGGCAGCACGTGCGTCTGCACCGCGAGGCGGTCGCGCGGCGGCGTCTCGATCACCGAGACGTCGCGCAGGCCGAGCAGGCCGAGGTTGAGGGTGCGCGGGATCGGCGTCGCCGACATCGCCAGCACGTCGACGCTCGCCTTGAGCGCCTTCAGCCGCTCCTTCTGCGCGACGCCGAACCGCTGCTCCTCGTCGACGATGAGCAGGCCGAGGTCGCGGAAGCGCACGTCCCGGGCGAGGAGGCGGTGGGTGCCGATGACGATGTCCACGGTGCCCTCGGCGATCCCCGCCGCCACCTTCTTCTGCTCGGGGGCGGGGACAAAGCGCGACAGCCAGCGGATCTCGACCGGGAAGCCGGCGAAACGGCGCGCGAAGGTCCGCAGGTGCTGCTCGGCGAGGATCGTGGTCGGGGCCAGGACCGCCACCTGCTTGCCGTCCATGACCGCCTTGAACGCGGCCCGCATCGCGACCTCGGTCTTGCCGTAGCCGACGTCGCCGACGACGAGGCGGTCCATCGGCCGCGGCGACTCCATGTCGCGCTTCGCCTCCGCGATCGCCTGCGTCTGGTCGGCGGTGGGCTCGTACTCGAACGCTTCCTCGAACTGGCGTTGCCACGGCGAGTCCTTGGAGAACGAGAAGCCGGCCGCCAGCTCGCGCGCCGCCTGCACCTTGAGCAGCTCCTCGGCCATGTCCTTGAGGGCGCGCTTGACCTTCGACTTGGTGCGCGCCCAGCTCGTGCCGCCGAGGCGGTCGAGCCTGGGCGGCGTCCCCTCGGCGCCCGAGTACTTCTCCAGCACGTCGGCGCGCTCGAGGGGGACGAGGAGCTTGCCGCCCCCGGCGTACTCGAGCTCGACGCACTCGTGCTCCTCGCTCTCGAGCGCGATCGTGGTGAAGCCGGCGAAGCGGCCGATGCCGTGGTCGGCGTGGACGACGAAGTCGCCGACCGAAAGGTCGCGCATCTCGGCGAGGACACGCGCCAGCGACCGGCGCCGGCGCGCCGGCGCCGGCAAGCTGGTGAGGTCCGCGCGCCCCCAGACCACAAGCCCGGCCTCAACGAAGGCGAAGCCGCGCTCGAGGCGCCCGCCGACGACGCCGATGATCGTGTCGAGCGGCCACCCCTGGCGCACCGGCAGCTCGGCCTCGGTGAGCAGGTGGGTCAGGCGTTGCGCCTCGCCGTGCGAGGCGGCCACGAGCACTTGGGCGCGGCGTGCGGCGATGCCGGCTCGCAGCTCCTCGGCGAGCGCCTGCGGGCGGGAGGCGAGGTTCGGGGTGGGCGTCGTCGCCAGGCGCACCCACGCGGTCCCGTCCTCGAGCGCGAGCGACTCGATCCGATCGGCGCCCGCGAGCGCCTCCAGGCAGCGCTGCGGCCCGGCGAGCCACGCCGCGGGCTCCGGCAGCTCGCCGCCGTCGCGCGCCGCCGTGTCGCGCGCCCGCCCGAGCGCCTGGAACAGCCGCTCGACCTCGGCCCGCACCGCGTCGGCCTCGCACACGACCAGGCGCGGGGCGAGCTCCCAGGCGTGGGCGTGCGCCTGCGTCCAGCCGAGGAAACCCTCCCACAGCGCCGGTTCGCTGCCGGCGCGCGCCGCCGCGGCGGCGCCGCCGCACCCTTCCCCCTCGAGCCGGGCGGCGAGCGCCTCGCGGTCGCCAGGCTCGGCGGCGAACAGGCGCAGAGGCGGAATCAAGGCGCGGTCGAGGGCGCCGCCGGAGCGCTGCGTGGCGGGATCGAACTCGTGCACGGCCTCGACGGTGTCGACGTCGAGCACGAAGCGCACGAAGCGGTCCGGCGTGGCGACGTCCACGACCTGGCCGCGCAGCGCGAAGTCGCCGGCCTCCTCGACGACCTCGACGCGGCGGTAGCCGACGCCGGCGAGGGCGCGGGCGAGCGCGGCCGGGTCGAGCCGGTCGCCGGGAGCCACGACCGGCGAGCGGGCGGCGAGCGCGGCGGCCGGCGGCAGCGGGTAGGGCAGCAGGCGGGCGGGGACGACGAGGACGCGCGCTGCCCCGGAGGCCAGGCCGGCGAGCGCGCTCGCCGCGGCGGCGGTCGCACCGAGCGGCGGGGTGCGCCCGAGGTACGCCTCCACCACCTCGGCGGGGAGCACGGCGGCGCCGAGCTCGGGTGCGAGCAGGTCGAGGCCGGCCGCCAGCTCCTCGGCGTCGCGCTCGGTCGGGACCACGGCGACGGCTGGAGTCCCGTCGACGGCCAGCGCCGCGACCACGAGCGAGCGCGCCGCCGGGCACACCCCGGCGAGCGCGAGCGGCGCGCCCCCGGGGGGGAGCTTCGCACGCACGCGGGCGATGGCAGCGGCGACGACGTCCGGCGCTTGGCTCGCGCGTGCCTCCATCGACCCGGCGGCCGGGTCGGACAGGATTGTAGATGGTACAGGGAAAGGGAAGAAGGAAGAGGTTAGAGGGAAGACAGCGAAGGCGATACCGTGTTCTGCCGTCTCCCGCCTTCCTTCTTCCGTCTACCTTCTACCTTCTACCCTTCTCGTGCTCCTTTATCTCCGCCAGAGCGGGGAGTTCGTGCGCAGGCGCTCCACCTCGCGCACGACCGCGGCGGCGACGGTCTCGACCTCCGCGGCCGTGTTGCCGCGGCCGAGCGAGAAGCGCAGGCTCGCGTTGGCGAGCGCCTTGCTCCGTCCCATCGCCAGCAGCACGTGCGACGGCTTGGGGTCGGCCGAGGTGCACGCCGAACCCGACGCCAGCGCGGCCTCGCGCACGCCGACGAGCAGCGCCGCCCCGTCGACCCCCGCGAACGAGAGGTTGAGGGTGTTCGGCAGGCGGTGATCGGGGTCGCCGTTGACGGTCACGGCCTCCAGCCGCGAGACGACGGCGTCCTGCAGCCGGTCGCGCAGCCCGGCCAGGCGCGGGGCCTCGACCGCCATCTCCGCGACGGCGATCTCGAGGGCGCGCGCGAAGCCGACGACGCCCGGGACGTTCAGCGTGCCCGAGCGCAACCCTTGCTCGTGCCCGCCGCCGTCGAGGAGCGGGATCAGCCGCAGGCGCGGCTTCCGGCGGCCCACGTACAGCGCGCCGACCCCTTTCGGGCCGTAGAGCTTGTGCGCCGAGAGCGAGAGCAGGTCGACGCCGAGAGCCCCGACGTCGACCGGCACCTTGCCGGCGGCCTGGGTGGCGTCGCAGTGGAGCAGGACGCCGCGCTCGCGGCAGAGCGCGGCGACCGCCGCGATCGGGTGGAGCGTGCCGGTCTCGTTGTTCGCCAGCATCAGCGAGACCAGGCCCGTCGCCGGCGTGAGCGCGCCGGCGAGCCGCTCGAGGTCGAGCCGGCCGTCGCCGTCGACCGGGAGGAGCGTGACGGAGATCCCCTCGCGGGCGAGCGCCGCGCACGGATCGAGGACGGCCTTGTGCTCGGTCGCGCAGGTTACGACGTGGGTGCGCCCGGGCGCGAGCGCCCGCGCCGCCCCCTTGATCGCGAGGTTGTTCGCCTCGGTGGCGCCCGAGGTGAAGACGATCTCCTCCGGGTGGGCGCCGATGGCGCCCGCGATGCGAGCGCGGGCGCCGTCGGCGAGCTTGGCGGCGGCCCAGCCGTAGGCGTGCGTTCGCGAGGCGGCGTTGCCGAAATGCTCCGTGAAGCAGGGCAGCATCGCCTCGAGCACCCGTGGGTCGACGGGCGTCGTCGCGTTGTGGTCCATGTAGATCGGCAGCTTCACGTCGCGCCTCCCGGAGCCGGAGCGGGCGGCCCGGCTTCAGTCTGCCAGAACGCCAGCTCGGGAGGGAGCGTGCCAGCCGCGGTCACGACGGTCGCGGCGGCCGCCACCGGGATCAGCCGGCTATCGTCGCCCCGCCGGGCGAGGATGACAGCGATCTCGACGCCCTCGCCGGTCCCGGTCGACCACTTGAGGCTGAAGTGGCCGAAACGATCGACGGCGAACGGTGCCGCGACGTCATCGCCGCGCGCCGCACCGGCGCCCGGCTCCAACGGGCGATTGGCGGCGAACGTGACCCGCGGCGGCGGGTACCCGTACGCGCGGATCGCGTTGGCCTCCCCGGTCGAGAGCGGGCGCGGCAAAGGCTCCCAGAGGATCTGCGCTACGACCGGGCGCCACGGCCGCGCGAGCGCGCCGGCGAGCGCGGCGGCGCTCCGCGGCCGAGCGGCGGCAACCGGCGCCGACCACTCCGTCGCGACCTCGACGGCGAGCTCGTGGGTCTCGCGCAGCTCGCCGCCGCGAACCGCGAGTCCGATACCGATGTTGGTGGCGTCGGGGTCCAAAACCGTTCGCCGGTGCCCGTCGTCCGGCGGGACCTCGGCCAGCATCGAGGCGAGGCTCCGTACGAGGATCGCGTCGACGGCGCTCTCGGGGATCGTCGCGGAGCTCGAGTACCGCGCCGCGTTCTCGCGGTGGAAGCCGTGCCCGCCGGCGAGGAAGTAGCGGAGGTACGGCGGCACCCCGGAGCGCGAGAAGTGCCCCTGCGTCCCCTCCTCGAGCAGGAGCTCGCAGTGGGCGTTCCCGACGCGCTCGAGGATCGCGTCGGTCGCGAGCCGGGGCAGGCCGGCGGCGGCGCGGGCCCGGTTGATCCCGGCGATCACGCCCGCCCGCTCGGCCGCGAGCGGGCCCGTGGCCGGCGCGGAGACCGGCACGACCGGGACGGGCCGCAGCCGCGCGCACGCCAGCGCGACGCCGGCGACCAAGAGGCCGGAGGTCAACCAGTTGTGGTAGCCTCCCCGGGAGCGGCGATGGTTCACTTCGGGACCTCCGGTTGGCGCGGCGTCGTGGGCCAGGACTTCACCTTCCGCAACGTGCGCCTGGTGCTGGACGCGACCGTCGAGGTCTTGCGCCGGCGCGGTGAGGTGGGCGAGGTCATCGTCTCGTACGATACGCGCCTGCTGTCGGAGAAGTTCGCTCGCGAGGCGGTCGAGGTGCTCACCCACCACGGCGTCGCCGCGGTGCTCTCCGAGCGCGACCTGCCGTCACCCTGCGTCGCCTACGCGGTCCGCGAGCGCGCCGCCTCCCTCGGGGTCACGTTCACCGCCTCGCACAACCCGGCCGAGTACAACGGCATCAAGTTGTTCACCCGCGAGGGAACGGCGGCCGAGCGGGAGTTCACCAGCGAGATCGAGGCGGTCGTGGCCGCGCGCGCCGCCACGTTCGACGAGTTCTACGTGCCGCAGCCCGCCCTGGCGCGGACCGCGCCGCTGTTCGAGGGCTACCTCGCGAGCCTCGACCGCGACCTCGACTGGGACGCGATCGCGGGGAGCGGGCTGGTCGTCGCGGTGGACCCCCTGTTCGGCAGCGCGCGGGAGTTCCTCGACCGGGTGCTGATCGCCCACGGGGTCGCCACGCACGTGGTGCACAACACCAAGGATCCGTACTTCGGCGGCTACGCCCCCGAGTGCACGCCGCAAAACCTCGGCGGCCTGCGGGAGAAGGTGAGGGTTTCCCGGGCCGGGATCGGGCTCGCCACCGACGGCGACGCCGATCGCTTCGGCGTCCTCGACGACGAGTGTCGCTCCGTCCCGCCGAACCTGGTGATCGCGTTGCTCGTCGAGTACCTGATCGGCCGCCGCGGCACCGCCGGTGGAATCGGCCGGACGCTGGCCACGACCCGACTCGTCGACCGGATCGCCCGTGCGGCCGGCCGCGAGGTGGTCGAGACGCCGGTCGGGTTTCACTACTTCGGTCCGCTCTTCCGCTCCGGGGCGATCGCGATCGCGACTGAGGAGTCGGCCGGCCTCGGCGTGGCGTCCCACCTGCCCAGCCGGGACGGGATCTACGCCGCGCTCCTCATGGCCGAGCTCGTGGCCGTGGCGGGGAAGCCGCTCGCGGAGCTGGTGCGCGCGCTCTACGCGCGCCACGGCATGCTGGTGTCGCGCCGCGTGCAGGTGCCGCTCTCGGAGCGCACCCGCGCCTCTGTGACGGCGCTCGGGGCGAAGGTGTTCAAGGAGTTCGGCGGGCAGAAGGTCACGCGGGTGGACCGGCGCGACGGGATCCTGCTCGAACTCGCGGACGGCAGCTGGGTGCTCGCCCGCCCGGCGGGGACCGAGCCGAAACTCAGGATCTACGCCGAGGCGACCTCGAGCCGGCAACTGCGCGCGCTCGTTCGCGAAGTGCGCGTGGTGGTGCGCGAGGCCGAGGAGAAGCTGCCGCATGCTCGCGGCTGACGGGGCCACGGCGCGCCCGGCCGCGGGCGGGGGCGTCGGGTCCGCCGGAAGGAGCCCGTTGACCCGGTGAGGCTGCAAGGTCGCAGGTTCCTCTGGGTGGTCGTCCCCTTGCTGGTCGCGCTGATCGGATGGGGTTGGTGGCGCGCGGTCGCCGCGCAGCGGGCGACGCGCCTGGAACTCGAGGCGCTGCGCGCCCGCAAGCAGCAGCTCGAGCAGACCAACCGCGCGCTGCAACGCGAGGTGGACGCGCTCAAGAACGACCCCGCGGAGCGGGCCCGCGCCGCCCGCAAGGTCCTCGATGCAGCGGCGCCCGGCGAGATCCTGGTGATCGTCCCACGACCGACGCCGACGAGGGGTGCAAAATAGGGCCTATGGCCGAACCCACCCGCCTGGGGCGGTACCAGATCGAGTCCGTCCTCGGCAAGGGGGCGATGGGCGTCGTCTACCTGGCCCGCGACCCGGTGATCGGGCGCCGGGTCGCCCTGAAGACGCTCTCGATCCCGGCGGACGCCGAGGAGGCGGAGGAGTTCCGCCAGCGCTTCCTGCGCGAGGCCCAGGCGGCTGGCCTGCTTACCCACCCGGGGATCGTCACGGTGTTCGACGCCGGCGTCGACGACTCGACCGGGCTCTCGTTCATCGCGATGGAGTTCGTGGAGGGGCGCTCGCTGCGGGAGTTCCTGCGCTCCGGTCAGGTGTTCGCGTTCTCCGAGGTCGCGCGCATCGGCGCCGCGCTCGCGGTGGCGCTCGACTACGCGCACGGCAAGGGCGTCGTCCACCGCGACATCAAGCCGGCGAACATCCTGCTCACGCCGCAGGGCACGGCGAAGATCACCGACTTCGGGGTTGCCCGTCTCGAGTCCTCGAACCTCACGGCCACCGGCCAGTTCATCGGCACCCCGAACTACATGTCGCCGGAGCAGGTGGCCGGCGGGGTCGTGGACGGCCGCAGCGACCTCTTCTCGCTCGGCGTGGTGCTGTTCGAGCTGCTGACCGGGCAGCGCCCGTTCCCGGGCCACAGCCTGACCGAGGTCGCGTACAAGATCGTGCACGAGCCGGCGCGGATCCCATCGCAGGTCCGTCCGGGCCTCCCCTCGGCGTTCAACCCGATCGTCCTCAAGCTGCTCGAGAAGGATCCCGCCCGTCGCTACGCGCGCGGCGCCGACATCGGCCGGGCGCTCGAAGCGCTGCGCCGGGTGCTCGCCGGGGTGACCGGCGACGCCGGGTCGTTCAGCCCCTCGACGCCGCCGCCGGCGAGCCGCGAACCGAGACCGGAGTCGGTCTTGCCGACGGCGACACGGGCGACGGTGGCGTCCGGCGTGCCTGCCGCGGCGGAGGCCGGGCGGGCCGGGGGCGACCCGACCCCGGACCTTTGGCACCGGCCGATCGCGCCGCGCTGGATCGCGATGCTGCTGGCGGCCGCGGCGGCGCCGCCCGCGCTGCTGGTGGCGGTGCTGGCCGCGCGGGTGGACCGCGGCCCGTACGGCGGCCCGGCGCCCGGTGAGGTCGCGCGCCGGCATCGCCTGGCCGCCGCGCAGAGGCGCGCCGCGCTCGCGGTGGCCGCGGGCGACCCCGCCCAGGCGCTGGCGGTGCTCCCCGAGGTGTTCGAACAGGCGCCGTACAGCGCCGTGGCCCGCGCCCTGCGCGCGCAGGCGCTGGCCGAGCAGTCGAACCAGGCCAGCGTTGCGCAGCGGGCGAGGGAGGCCGCAGCGCTGCGCGAGGAGGGCAAGGCGCTGCTCAAGGCCGGGCGCTGGCGGGCCGCCGAGGACCGTTTCCAGCGCGCGCTCGCGCTCGGCGGCGACGACGGGACGACGAGGGACTTCCTCGACCTGGCGCGCGAGCACCAGTTGGTCCACCGCCCGCAGCCGGCACAGGCCGCCACCGCCGCGCCGGTGCCCGCGGCCGCCCGCCCCGAGGCGGCCGGCAACGCCGCGCTCGACCTCTACTTCAACTCCCCGCTCTCGGACGGGGTCGTGACCGTCGCCGTCGACGGGCAGGTGATCGCCGAGAAGAGGTTCGACTTCCGCACGAGGGGGTTTTTCGGCATCATCAAGAAGAAGGGCTCGGGGGTGATCGAGGACTCGTTCAAGGTCAAGGCCGGCGAGCATGCCGTCGTGGTGCGTCTCGCCGACGGTTCGGGCAAGCTGCTCGGCGAGCAGACGCTGCCGGCCAGCTTCCAGGGTGGGGCGCGGTACGCGCTCAAGATCGAGATGGACGGCGAGCAGTCGGTGCCGCGCTTCTCGCTGACGGCGGTGCGCGGCCGCTGAGACCGCCCGCGCGAAAGGATGGCGACGATGATCAAGTTCCTGATGGTGTTCCTCGTGGGTTTGGCGATGGCGGCGCCGGGCGAAAGCGCGAACCCGCGGGTGCGGCTGGAGACCAGCAAGGGCGTGATCGTGATCGAGCTCGAGCCGGCCAAGGCTCCGATCACGGTCGGGAACTTCCTCGACTACGTCAAGGCGGGGTTCTACAACGGCACGATCTTCCACCGCGTCATCCCCGGCTTCATGATCCAGGGGGGCGGGTTCACCGCCGACATGCAAGAGAAACCGACGCGGGAGCCGATCGTCAACGAGTCGGCGAACGGCCTCGCCAACGCGCGCGGGACGATCGCGATGGCGCGCACCGCCGACCCGAACTCGGCCAGCTCGCAGTTCTTCATCAACCTGACCAACAACGCGTTCCTGGACAAGAAGAGCGCCCAGGACGGCGTCGGTTACTGCGTTTTCGGCAAGGTCGTGGAGGGGATGGCGGTCGTCGACGCGATCGCGGGCGTCCCGACCGGGACGCGCGGGCCGTACCAGAACGTGCCGCAGCAGCCGGTCGTGATCAAGAAGGCGAGCGTCGTGGCGGGGAAGTCGTAGGCCAGGCGGCCCGCACCTCGAGGGTCCGCCCCGCGCCGATCCACAGGAACGACGGCTCCGCCGGCGGCGCCAGCCGGGCGAAGAGCGCGGGCAGGGCCCGTTGCATCGCCTCCTCGAGTCGCTCGCGGTCGCCGACCGTCCGGCACGCCAGCCGCCAGGCCACGGCCCAGCGCTCGGGATCCGCGCGCTCCCTGATCAGGCGGAGGCGGTCGCCGTTCCAGCCCGCGGCCAGGGTGTCCGCCTCGCCGCTGCCGAGCCGTTGCCCGAGCAGGAACGCGAGGCCCCACTCACCCACCGAGTCGGTGAGCACCTCTTCCCACCCCGCGGGAACCGCGGGCAGCGCCGCCGCGGGCACCGCCCCCGGCACACCGGGCCGCTCGGGATGGAGCAGCGCCGCGGTGCTCTTCGGGGGGTGGGCGAGCAGGCGGTCGACCGCACCCCAGCCTCCGGACCGGTACGCCCGCAGCACGGCGGCGAACCCGGCGGTGTACGGGAACGCGAGATCGGCGACGAAGTACTTCGGCACCCCCGGTGGAGCGAGCTCGGCCGCCTGCTGTCGCACCGCCGTCTCCGCGAGCGCCAGCCCTTCCGGCCCGACTCCGGGGGCGTTGAGGATGAACATCACCAGCATCGCCTCGCCCTCGGCGATCGCGGACGCGGCGCGCTGCTCGTCGCTGTCGCCGCGCATCGCGAGCATCCGGCTCGGAAGGTGGAAGCGCCGCTCCTGGGCGGCGTGCTCGAGCTCGTGCGCCCAGACCATCGCACCGCCGACCCGCGCCGCCGCCGGCGTGTCCACGACGATCATCTCGTCGTTCTCGGGCTCGTAGAACCCGAGCACCTGCGTGGTGTAGAAGTCCAGCAGGCTGCCGTAGATCTGTCGCGGATCCCCGGCGATGAAGCCGAGCCGCCGGAGCGCCTCGAGAAACAGCTCGGGGGCCACCGGGAGGTCGCGACGCAACTTGCGGTCGAGGGCGGCGCGCAGGTTGGCCGGGGCGATCAGCCGGCATGGAGGGGCAAACGGCGGCGGCACGTCGCGCAACTTCGCGACCCGGCCCTCGATCGCCGTAATCGCCGGCGGGCACGGCGCTGCCGCTGCGGCGACGGCGAGCAGGAGCGCGGCGAGGGCGGTGTTATACTTTCGGCGCATGGCTCGTGAGGCTCGGATTCAACTGCTCTCCTCGTACGAGAACATCGAGCTGGCCGAACGTGTGATCGCCGAGATCTGCACGACGAACGGGGTCGAAGAGGAGGCCGCGTACTGGGCGGGGATGGCGTTGCGGGAGGCGCTCGCCAACGCGATCAAACATGGCAACAAGCTTAACCCGGACAAGCGCGTTTTCGTGCATATATCCCTCCACCCCGACGGCGAGCTGCACATCGAGGTCGAGGACGAGGGGGACGGGTTCGACCCGGCTGTCCTGGCGGACCCGACGATGCCCGACAATATCATGCGGTCGAGCGGGCGCGGGGTGTACTACATGCGCCAGTTCATGGACAAGGTGCAGTTCCGCGCCGGCGAACGGGGCGGAACCTGTCTCGAGCTCGTGAAGCACATCAGTTCAGGGAGGACAACGTGAAGACGAAGATTCGTGACGTCGGCGGCGTGCGGGTCATGGACATCGAGGGGAAGATCACCATCGGCGCGGGCGACATCGAGCTGCGCAAGCAGATCGAGGATGCGATCGCGGCCGGGCGGCTCAACATCCTGCTCAACCTCGGCGGCGTGAGCCACATCGATTCGTCGGGGATCGGCGAGATGGTCGGCTGCTTCACGACGGTCGCCCGCAAGGGCGGCAAGATGAAGCTCCTCAACCTGACGCAGAAGATCCACGACATCTTGCAGATCACCCAGCTGATCACCGTGTTCGACGTGTTCGACAGCGAGCCCGAGGCGCTCTCGAGCTTCCCGGCGTAGGGCTCGGCGCGGTACGACGGCGTGCGACGGCGCGCTGGGGGCCACGGCGTCAGCCTGGCCGCTGGCGTGTTTCGCTTTTTGCTGCCGTGGGCGGGGAGCGCTGGGCCCTGCTCCAAGTGCGATGATCCTAGCGCTCGTCTTCCTTCTGCATCTTCTTGAGGGCGGTCTCCATCGCCTCGAGGACCTGCTCGACGTCCTTGTCGCCATGGGCGTGCGACAGGAACGAGGTGACCGGCGATCGGGACGGGAGCAGCGCGCCGGCCTCGCGGCAGAGGCGCGCGAAGCGGGCCCAGCTCTCGTGGTCGGCCCGCGCGAACGAGTTGCCGTCGGTCACGGCCACGCGCGAGAACGCGAGCGCGAAGATCGAACCGACGCGGGCGCAGCGCAGCGGGCGGGAGAAGCGGCCGGCGAGCGCCGCGACGCCGGCTTCGAGCTGGGCGCCGCGCTCCTCGAGGCGTTGGTGGACGCTCTCGTTGCGCAGGACGGAGAGGGTGGCGGCCGCGGCGAGCACCGCCATCGGGGGCGGGGAGCCGGGGAGGTCGTCGCCCGGTGTGGCGCCGAGCCCGCGCGCCCACGACACCGCTCCGATCCTGGCCACGCCGCCGCCCAGCGCCCCCCCGAACACCGCGAGGTCGGGCTCGATGCCGAACGCCTCGGCCGCCCCGCCGCGGGCGAGGCGGAAGCCGGTGAACGTCTCGTCGAGGACCAGACGGGCTCCGGCGGCGCGCGTCAGTCTGGCAACGTCGCCGAGAAAGTCGGGGGTGGGACGGATGACGCCGAACTGCGCCGCGATCGGGTCGAGCACGACCGCGGCGGCGTCGGCTCCGACCTCGTCGAGTACGCCGGCAAGCGCCTCGGCATCCCCCCACGGAACCACCCGCACCTGGCGCGCCACCTCGGCCGGGATGCCGGCGACGAGCGGCTGGCCGGCCTTATGCGGGCCGGACGCCGCGACGTGAAACGTCTCCACCGCGCCGCGGCGGTTCCCGTCGAAGATCACGACGACGCTGCGTCCGGTGTCGCGGCGGCACCAGCGCAGCGCCAACTGCCAGGCCTCGCTCTCGGAGGGGGTGATGACCCACGGCGCCAGCCTTGGGTTGTGCTCTCCAAGCAGCTCGACGAGCTCGATCTCTGCTGCGGCGTGATACCCGGCGGCAAGCCCCATCGTCGAGGCGCGGCGGACCGCGTCGAGGAGGTA
>JAKAFI010000037.1 GCA_021818005.1 Acidobacteriota bacterium
CGGCGGCGCGGTGCAGCAGGATCTTCTCGACGATCTCGTCGTCGGTGTGCTCGGGGCCGACCGGCTCGACGCAGGTGCCGAGCTGCAGCCCCGCCTCCTTGATGACGCGGAACGTGCGCAGCCGGCGATCGGCCGTGATCCCGGTGTCGCGGCCCTCGCCCATGCGCACGGCGTGGTAGGCGGCGCAGAAGCCGGCGTCTTTGATCCGGCGCGCCGTGGTCGGGTTGAGGTCGCCGACGTTGGCGACCAGCGGTGTGGTCGGGCGCAGGTGCCGCCGCACCTCCTGCCCGACCTCGAGGAAGCGCGCCATCGGGTAGTCCCCGGTCGCCATCAGGTAGACCGAGTTCGCGCCCTCGGCCTCGGAGCGCACCGCGCGCTCGACGACCTCCTCCACCGACAACTCACAGGACTCGTTGAAGACGCCGTTGGCCGCCGCGAACGAGCAGAAGCGGCAGTTCATCGGGCACGGCGACACGTTGAGGCCGATCTGGACGCAGATCTCGGCGCGGTTGCCGGACGCCTCGCGGGCGAGCTCCCGCGCCGCCGCCATGACCTCGCCGGCCGCCGCCGAGCGGTGCGGTAGGTCGAGGAGCGCCCGCAAGTCGCTCTCGTCCGGCAGCCGGCCGTCTTCGACCTTGGCGATGGTGTCCGCGACGTGGCGTGGTATGACCATGAGATCCCCCTCCGATGCGTCGCCGCGCGGGCGGCGCGGCGCTACTTGCCGACCTCGACGGCGCCAGCGTACCGCTTCTTCACCCACCCCGGGATGAGCGAGAGCAACACGAAGCACACCGCCGCGACCGCCAGGTAAAGCATCGTCTTCTTGACCGCGTCGGGCTGACCGCCCGAGAGGATCACTTCGCGCGCCGAGCCGGCGGCGAAGTTGAACGCCATCGTGCCGGGCAGCATGCACACCAGCGAGACCAGTGCGTAGGTGGCGAACGAGATGTTGGTGAGGCCGTAGACGTAGTTCTGGATGTTGAACGGGAACACCGGCACCAGGCGGGTGATCATCAGCATGCGCCACCCCTGCTGCCGCACGCCGTCGTCGATCCTGCGCAGCGCCTTGTTCTTCTCGATCCAGCCGGTGACCATGTCGCGGGCGGCGTAGCGGCCGATCAGGAACGCGAGACAAGCGCCGAGGTTGGCCCCCACCGTGCTCCACACCGTCCCCCACACCGCGCCGAAGACGAGGCCGCCGGCGATCGCGATCGGCAAGCCGGGAAGCATCACCACGCACGCGGCGATCCAGATCAGGATGAAGACGGCCGGCGCCCAGGCGCCGAGACCGCGGAACAAGGCGTCCATGCGCTCGACCTTGTCCTTGAGCGTGCCGCCCTTGAACATGTCGAACAGACCAAAGGCGTTGGCCAGCACGATCACGCCGACGAGGACCACGACCACGACGGCGAGCTTGATCCACGGCTTGCCGCCGGTCGCCCCGCTGCCGTCGCCGCCGCTTCGTTGTGTGCCCATGGCGCCCTCCGCGATTGGACCGTTGTCGGTTTCGGATGGTGAAGATGAGGGCCGGCCCGGGGTGCCGAGCCGGCCCTTGGAGGTCACTTCTTCTCGGCCAGCGCCTTCTGCCACGGCGCCGGGGTCGTGTCGGGACAGCCCTTCTCGATCGGCAGGCTCGAGTCCTTCGACCAGCCGATCCACGAGCTATCGTAGTTGTGCAGCTGATCGACCGGCCAGCCCATCAGGTAGAGGGCGAACATGCCGTGCGTGGTGCGCACGCCGGACTGGCAGATGAAGTACTGCTGCTTGGTCGGGTCGAAGCCGAACTTGTCGAGGACCCGCTGCATCTCGGCCGCGTTCAGCCACTCCATCTCGTTGCTCTTGGTCATGAAGTTGGGCCAGTCGCACTGCACGGCCCAGGGAATGCGCCCGGCGCGGAACGCCCCCTTCTTGATCGTCTCGCCGCAGAACTCCGCGTTGCCGCGGTTGTCCCACAGCTGGGCGTCGGTGCGGTCCCGCAGGCCGAGGATCTCCGGCGTGTCGACGCGCATCAACGGGAAGGTGACCTTGGCGACCCAGGTGCCCTTGTGGCTCGCCTTGCCGCGGCTGAACATGTCGGTCTCGAAGCCGGCGTCCTTCCACCCCTGGATGCCGCCGTCGAGGACGCGGACGTCGGTCTTGCCGTAGTAGTAAAACGCCCACCACACCCTGGTCGCGTCGTACTTGTAGTCGTAGACCACGACCGTCGAGTCCGGATCCACGCCGAACCGCTGCATCAGCTTGGTGAACCCCTCGGGCTGCAGCAGGTTGTCGGTCACGCCGCCCATCGTGTCGGCCGGCGCCTCGTAATCACCGCGCCACATCTGGATCGAGCCCGGGATATGGCCGCTGAAGTACTCCGGGACGCTCGCGACGGCGATCACCACGAGCTTGGGGTCCTTGGCGTCGATCAGGCCCTTGAGCTCTTGCGGGGTGATCAGCGCCTCGCCGCGAGCGAACCCCTTGTACTTGAGCGATTCGGCGCCGGCGCCGGCCGCGAGCGCGAGGGCCAGCACCACGGTGATGGCGATGAGCGGGTTCTTCTTCATTTCGTCCTCTTCCTCCCTTGGTATTCGCCGGTCGCAAGATGATTCGCGCGGCGGGCGTACGCCGGCCGGGATTGCAACCGGCGTGCCAGTGGGCCGGGGCCACCTGCGCCGTGAACACGGTCCGTCTCGTACTGGCTCGGGTGCCCGACGACGTAGGTTTGGCTCGGTCGCCGCACGATCTTCGCCGGCGTGGTTGGGAGGCCGGCGGCGTCAAGGCCGTGCGGTGGACTCGAACGGCGGTGCGGACACGACCCTACGCGGTAACGACCTGTTCCGATTTCGTGACGCGAGCCGGAGCCTCGCCGCGGAGCGGGAGCACGAGACGGAACGAGCTGCCCTCGTCGAGGCGGCTGTCGGCCTCGACCCGCCCGCCGTGCGCCTCGGCGACCTCCTTGACGATCGCCAGGCCGAGGCCGGTGCCCTCGGATGTGTGCCGCCGCGCGTTGGCCGCGCGGTGGAACTCGGCAAAGAGGCTGGCGAGGAACTCCGGAGGGATACCGATGCCGTGGTCGCGAACCTCGACCACGCCGTCCGCCCCGTCACGCCGCACGTCGAGCTCCACCGTGCCGCCCGGCCGCGAGTACTTGATCGCGTTGTCGACGAGGTTCTCGATCGCGTACTCGAGGTCGGGCGGCACCCCGCGGGTGAGCACGACGTCGGCGTCGTAGCGACTCGCGATCGTGATCTGCCGCGCCTCGGCCAGCGGCGTGAGCGCGTCGGCGACGTCGACGGCGAGCTGCGCGAGGTTGACCCCGGAGGTCCACGGCGCGCGCTGCATCGCCTCGCGCAGCTTGGCGAGCTCGAGCAGGTCGCCGACGATGCGCAGCAGCCCTTCGACCCGCTCGACCGCACCCGAGATCAGCCGCCGGGCCCGCGGCGAGGCGGGGTCGACGTACCCTTCGCTCACGACGTCGAGACTGGTCTTCACGGTCGCGAGCGGAGAGCGAAGCTGGTGCGCCGAGAGCAGCATGAAGCGCGACTTGCGCGCCTCGATCGCGCGCATCTGCTCGAGGAGCGTCTCGAGCTCGGTGGTCTTGTCGCGCAGCTCCTCGGCGAGTCGGAAGAGACGCACACCGCGCTCCTTCATCCGCGACGCGACGGTGGCCGTGAGATAGACGGTCAGGCCGAGGGCGCACGCGAGCGTGCCGAGGACCGCGACGCGCATCTCGAGCGGGATCGGCGGGTGGCCGAGCGTCTCGGCGGGGCCGACGAAGAGCGCCGCGCACGCGAGCCACACGGCGCCGGCCACGGCGGACATCGTGCGCGCCGACAGCATGATCGTCCCGATCACCATGTGGAAGGTGAAGAACGGGAGGAACGGGCTGGCCGGGCCACCAGTGAGATGGACGAGGAAGATGAGCGCGGCGAGGTCGATCAGGATCTGGATCAGAGTGGCGCGCGCGAGCCAGCCGTACTCCGCGCCGTCGCGGCGCCGCCAGCCGACGAGCAGGGCGTGGAGGACGCCGTTGTAGGTCAGCACCGCGAGCGCGACGAGCCAGACCCGACCCCACGCCTGCGGCATTCCGGCGCGGGGCGCCGCGGCCGCGAACGCCAGCAACGCCAGACCGGCGGCCCAGCGCAGCCGCACGAACCAGGCGATGCGGTCGAGCAGCTCGGCCGCGAAGATCCGCCGGAGCTCGCCGTTCGCGAACGTCAGGCTCACGCCAGCAGCTCGCCGAGCGTGGCGAGCAGCACCTCCGGGGCGACCGGCTTCTGCAGGTACCGGTCGTACGGGAACCAGCTCTCGCCGATCTCCATGCGGACGTTGAACACCTCGTCGACGCCGGTGAGCATCACGATCGGGATCGCCCGTGTCGCGTCGCTGCTGCGCAGGGTGCGGGCGACGTCGAACCCCTCCGAGAGGTGGTCCATCATCACGTCGAGCACCACCACGTCGGGCGGGGCCGCGGCGATCGCCGCCAGCGCCTCACTGCCGTTGGCGGCGGTGCGCACCTCGTAGCGGCCCTCGAGCACCGCCGACACCGCGTCCACGAAGACCGCGTCGTCGTCAACGAGCAGGACGGATCTCTTCTCCACGCTCTCTCCCCCGGTGCCTCAGACGGCCTGGACCGCATCGGTCGGGCAGACCGAAAGGCAGGCGCCGCAGTGGATGCACAGGTCCTGATTGATCGTGTGCACGTGCTTGATCTCGCCGGTGATCGCCCCCGACGGGCACGCCTTGGCGCAGAGCGCACAGCCGCTGCACGGCTCGGCGGCGATGGTGTACGTGAGAAGCGCCTTGCACTGGCCGGCCGGACACCGCCCCTCCCCGACGTGGGCATCATACTCGGTGCGGAAGTGGCGCAGCGTGGAGAGCACCGCGTTGGGGGCGGTCTGGCCGAGGCCGCACAGCGAGGTGCGCTGGATGTGGCGGCCGAGCGACTCGAGGGTGTCGAGGTCGGCGGGGCCCGCCTCCCCCTTGGTGATCTTCTCGAGCAGGTTGAGCATCACCCGGGTGCCGATGCGGCACGGCGGGCACTTGCCGCACGACTCCTCGACCAGGAACTCGACGAAGAAGCGGGCCAGCTCGACCATGCAGGTGCGGTCGTCGAGGATGATGAGGCCGCCGGACCCCATGATCGAGCCGAGCTCCTGCAACGACTCGTAGTCGATCGGCACGTCCGCCGCGGCCGCCGGCACGCAGCCGCCCGACGGGCCGCCCGACTGCGCGGCCTTGAACGCGCGCCCGCCGGGGATGCCGCCGCCGATCTCCTCGACGATCGTCCGCAGCGAGATCCCCATCGGGACCTCGACCAGACCGGTGTTGCGGATCGCTCCGGCGAGAGCGAACACCTTGGTGCCCTTGCTGCGCGCCGTGCCGATGGCGGCGAACCACGCCGCGCCGCGCAGGATGATCGGCGAGACGCCGGCCCACGTCTCGACGTTGTTGATCAGGGTCGGCTTGCCCCACAGCCCCTGCTGCGCCGGGAACGGCGGCCGCGGCTGCGGCGTCCCGCGCTTCCCCTCGATCGAGCGCAGCAGCGCGGTCTCCTCGCCGCACACGAACGCCCCCGCCCCGATCCGGATCTCGATGTCGAAATCGAACCCCGATCCGAGGATGTGGCGCCCGAGCAGGCCGGCCGCGCGAGCGGCCGCGAGCGCCTGGCCGAGCCGCTCGATCGCGAGCGGGTACTCCGCCCGCACGTACACGAACCCCTGCCGCGCTCCGACCACCCGCCCGGCGATCGCCATTCCCTCGATGATCGAGTGCGGGTCGCCCTCGAGCAGGCTGCGGTCCATGAACGCGCCGGGGTCGCCCTCGTCGCCGTTGCAGACGATGAACTTCTCGTCGCCGGGGGCCTCGCGGACGAACTGCCACTTCATCCCGGTCGGGAACCCGGCGCCGCCGCGACCGCGCAGGCCCGAACGTTTCATCGCGTCGATCACGGCGTCCGCGTCGAGCTCGAAGAGCACGCGCTCGAGCGCGAGGTACCCATCGCGCGCCACGTACTCCGCGAGCGAGGTCGGCTCGATGACACCGCAGTTGCGCAGCGCGATCTTGACCTGTTGCGCGAAGAACGGGACCCGGCGTCCGGTCAGCCGCTCGCCGCCGGGGACCTCCGCGGCGAGCTCGAGCTCGCGGACCACCTGCCCGCCGACCAGGTGTTGCTCGACGATGCGGCGCGCCCCGTCGCCGTCGACCTTCTGGTAGTAGACGCCATCGGGAGAGACCACCACGAGCGGGCCGGCCTCGCACAGCCCCATGCACCCGACGCGCACCACCCGCACCTGGCCGGCGAGACGGCTCGCCGCCACCGCGGTCTCGAGGGCGTCGGCGACCGCCACGGAGTGGCAGGAGATGCAGGCGCCGCCGGCGCACACCAGCAACTCGCGCGGCGCTTGCGGGGCGTCCGCTTCACCGGCGCGGGCGCGCAGCGGCGCGGCCAGACGGAGGCGCAGGGCCGCGAGCGCCCCACGGTCGAGGGTGGTGGCAGGGAGCGTCTCACTCATGATCGGCTCCCACGGCGTCCGCTTTCTTGGCCTGGGCGCGCAGCCCCTGGAGGAGCTTGCGCACCCGGGTGCGGTTCAGGTGGCCGTGCACGTCGCTGTTGATCATCATCGCGGGGGCGAGGCCGCACGCGCCCAGGCAGCGCACCTGCTCGAGGCTGAAGAGGCGGTCGGCCGTGACCTCGCCGACGCCGATGCCGATGGTGTCGTGGATCGCCTCGACCACGGCGCCGGCGTGGCGCACGAAGCACGCGGTGCCCATGCACACCTTGAGCTGGTAGCGGCCGCGCGGCACGGTGGTGAAGAAGTGGTAGAAGCTGACGACACCGAACACCTGCACCGGCGACAGCCCGAGCCGGCCGGCGATCAGCCTGATGACCGGGAACGGCAGGTAGCCGAGGTGCTCCTGGGCGCGGTGCAGGAGTGGGATCAGGCGCTCGCCCCCTCCCGGGTGGTCTCGCAGGTAGGCATCGATCAGCTCGACCGTCGTGGGCTCGGCGGCCTCGTCGAGCGGCTCGCCGGGGCGCGCTGGGAGCGCCCGCTCGGCGTTCACGGTTTCGTTGCGGGCGTTCACGGGCGCCTCCTGATCTCCACCGCGAGCGGGCGCCGCGGGTCGACGACGAGGCGGCCGGCGCCGCTGGTGTCGCCGCCCCACAGCGCCATCGCGGTGCCGCCCTCGAGCCGGTCGCTGACCTCGGCGCGGAGCAGCACCTCGCGCGTCCCTGCCCGGATGCACACCGTATCGCCGCGTTCGATCCCCAGCCGGCGCGCATCCACCGCAGGGAGGAGTACGGTCTCCGGGGCGGCGAGAGCGACCAGCGCCTCGCTGCGCGACGTCGTCAAACCCGAGTGGAAGAGCTGCGGCCCGAGATCGAGGACCATGTCGGTGACGCTCGGCATGGCCTGCGCTTCGGGAGGCGGCGCGAGGCGCAGCGCCGGGACGGTCGTCGCCGCGCACGCCCGCTCCAACTCGGCGTCGATCTCGGCGTCCCCGGGCAACGGCGAGCCGAGCCGCGCCGCCAGCTCGCGCAGCACGTCCCCGTCCCCGGGCAGCAGTGTGGGCGCGGACCGGGCCGGCGTCAGGCGCCGCCGCACGCCGTCGGCGCCGACCAGGGATCCCGCGCGCTCGGCCAGACAGCGCACGGGGAGGACGACGTCGGCGGCGCGCCCGGTGCCGGTCAGGAACGGGTCCTGGACGACCACGAAGCGCGCCCGCTCCACCGCCTCCGCTGCGGCCGGGCCCTGCGGCCAGGTGCCGACGAGATCCTGGCCGACGACGTAGAGGGCGCCGACCTCGCCGGCGGCCGCGCGCCGAATCGTCTCCGCCGCGCTCCAACCGGCGGTCTCGCCGCCGGGCGCGAGGCGGTGATCCAGGCCGGCGAGGACGACGCCCTGGGCGTTGGCCTTCTCCCCGAGTACGAGCACGCCGCTGCCCGGACGTCCGAGCAGGCCGAGCACGGCGAGCAACTCGACGGCCCGGCGGGTCACACCGGCCTCGTCGCCGGGCAGGCCGCGCCCGGTCGCCACCGTGACCACCAGCGACGAGGCCGCCTCGAGCCGGTCCGCGAGCCGCGCGAGGTCGGCCGCGGCGACCCCGGCGAGCGCCGACACCGCGGCGGGCCGGCACTCCTCGAGTCCCAACCGCCAGATTTCCTGCCCCTCGGCGCCGGCGACCGCAGGGCCGGGGCCGCCGCGGCGGCGCACGAGCTCCTCGATGACGCCGAGCAGGAGGATCTCGTCGCGCCCCGGAGCCACCATCACGTGCCGGGCGGCGAGGCCGGTGAGCGTCGCCGGCCCGGGGTGGACGAGCAGCACGGCGACGCCGCAACGGGCCGCGGCGACCAGCTCGGTCTTGACCAGCGGGTGGGTGCGGCCGGGGTCGGCGCGGAGGACCAGCACCGTGTCGGCGGCCGCCAGGTCGGCGATCGTCGCGGTGGAGCGCGGCGCCCCGAGCGCCTCGCCGATCCCGGCGACGAGCGCCTCGACGCCGGGATCGGCGCCGGCCGAGACGTGCGGGCTGCCGAGGACGTGGCGGACGAACCGCTGCAGCAGGTAGGCGTCCTCGGTGGTCAGCCGCGTCGAGCCGACGGCGGCGATCGCCTCGCCGCGCCGCCGCGCAGCGGCGAACCCGGCGACGGCGGCGGCAAGCGCCTCGCCCCAGCTCGCCTCGACGAGGTGGCCGCCGCGACGCAACAGCGGCTGCGTCAGCCGCTCGCGGTGGTGCAACACGTCGAGACCGAAACGCCCTTTGGCGCACAGCTTGCCGTGGTTCGGCCGGCTCTGCGGCGAGCTCGAGACGGCGGCACCGGCCGCGCCGGTCGCGACCGTGAGCTCGCAGCCGCACGAGCAGTACGAGCAGGTCGTGGTCACCGTCGTGCGCCGCCAGGCCGGGAGGTCCGAGACGAACGAGGGGATGGTCAGCGCCGCGACCGGGCAGGCGTCCACGCACTGGCCGCAGAACTCGCACTCGAGCGGGCCGTCGAGCCAGGTGGCGACGCGCGCCTCGAGACCACGGCCGACGACGCCGATCGCCGCGACGCCCTGCACCTCGTCGCACAGGCGCACGCACTTGGCGCACAGGATGCACTTCTCGGGGTCGCGGACGATCAGCGGCGAGGCGGTGTCGCGCGGCCGGCGCACGAGGTCGAACGGGAGCCGGCTCTCGTCTCCGCCGTAGGCGAAGACGAGGTCCTGGAGGCGGCAGTCGCCGGTCCGCTCGCACACCGGGCACTCCATCCGGTGGTTGAGGAGGATGAGCTGGAGCTGGCGACGGCGAGACTCGTGCACCTCGGGCGCCTCGGTGTCGATCTCCATGCCGGGCAGCACCGGCGTCGAGCAGGCGGGCACCAGGCCGGGCCGCCGGTCGCGTCTGGCGACGACGCACAGCCGGCAACCGCCGTACGGCGTCAGACGGTCATCGTGGCACAACGTCGGCAGCTCGATCCCGTGGCGCCGCAGCGCCGCGAGCAAGGTGATGCCGGCGGGCACCTCGAGCGGCCGGCCGTTCACGGTGATCGCGATCGTGTCCATCGCCGGCCTCACCGCGCCGCCGTCGGCTGCAGCCGGCGAAACGCCCACTTGGTGCGCAGGCGGTTGGCGTAGCGGGCGATCGATCCGGTCGGCTTGCGCCGCGCCACTGCCTGGACGTCGCCGGTCGAGAGCAGGAAGTCGAGGATGTGGATCGCCTCCTTGCCGCGGCTGGCGAGCGCCGAGCGACACCCGGCGCAGTAGGTGACCATCGGCAACGCCGACTCGTCGGCGCGGCGCTGCGTGATCCGCTGCGACAGCTGCGGGTCGACCGGGTAGATCATGCCCCCGGCGCCGCAGCACCTGGCCTTCTCGCGCGCGTACTCGACGTCCTCGATCGTCGCCCCGGCACCGCGCAGCAACGCGCGCACGGCCTCGTGCGTGGCCGGCTCGTGGTGCGCCTTGCACGAGTCGTGGATCGCCACCCGCTCCCCGGCGCGCAGCGCCGGCGGCGCCCACTTCCCGGCCAGCCGCTCCCACACCGTCGTGACCTTGAGGCCGGCGAGGCCGGCCTTGAGCGTGTGCGCGCAGTCCGGACAGGCCGCGATCAGCTCCTCGGCGCCCAGCCCCTCGGCGTGCGCGAGGATCGCGCGGCAGGTCTGGTCGAACGCCGCCTCCATGCCGATCAGCTCGGCCGGCGCGCCGCAGCAGAACATGAGGACGCCGGTGCCGGGGTAGTTGCGGCGCAGCTCGTCGTAGACCACGAGCGTGTTGCGCGGCGACACGGCGGGGAGCGAGCAGCCGGTGAAGAACAGGCGCTTGCTGCGTTGTCGCCCGGGCTCCGACATCGCCAGCGTGAAGGCGGTTCCGACGCCGGCGCGGTAGTAGGAGACGATCGGCTTGTGCTGCGGCAGCGGCCCGATCCCCTGCCGCACCGCCTCCTGGCGGGCGGCGAGCAGCATCGCGCCGGTGTCGAGGTCGACGGGGCAGACCTCGGCGCACAGCGAGCAGATGTTGCACGAGTAGACCATCTTGAGGGCGTTCCCGACGCCCGCCTTGACCTGCCGGGCGAGCTCCTTCGGCGAGCGGCAGTGCGCGCTGAGGAACTCGCAATCCTTGACGCACAACCCGCAGGCGCAGTCGAGGCAGCGCGCGGCCTCCTCGACGGCCTGCGCCTCGGCGAGCGGCGGCGTGAACGGCTGCAGCATCACCGGCGTGCGCTCGCGCCGCCGGCGCTCCGCCTCGTCGATCTCGAGGCGCCAGAGCAGCGGCTGCGGGACCACCGGAGCCTCGGGACCGGCCGCGGCCCCGCTCAGAAAGTGGTGCGCCGACGCTGCGGCGCGGCGCCCGAGCGCGAGGGCGGCGATGACGGTCGCGGGTCCGCTCACCGCGTCGCCGCCGGCGAACACGCCGGGCCAGGATGTCGCGCACGTCGCCGGGTCGGCGGCGAGCAGGCGGCCGTGCGCCGGCGGGCGCTCGCCGTCGACCAACGACAGCAGGCGATGCGCGCCGGCGAAGCCCGGAAGCAGGAGCACCGCGGCGAACTCCTGACGGAGGGAGGCGAGCGTCGTGTCGCGGCCGACCTCGACGCCGGTCCTCACCTCGATGCCGAGCGCCGCGACCACGGAGAGGTCGCGCTCGACCACGGCGCGCGGCAGGCGCCAGGAGGGGATCTTGTGCGTCAGGCAGCCGCCGATCGTCGTCTCCTTCTCGAAGACGACGACGTGGTAGCCGTGGCGGCGCAGGTCGTGGGCCGCGAGCAGCCCGGCCGGCCCGGCACCGACGACCGCGACCGCCTCGCCGCGGTCCGGCTCGCGGTCGAGGATGTGATGCGGCTCGCCCACCTCGCGCTCGGCGAGGAACCGTTTGATGTCGCGGATGCGCACCGCGCTGTCCTCGTCGATGCGCTTGCAGTGCAGCTCGCACGGGTGGGCGCAGACGTAGCCGAGGACGCCGGGGAACGGCAGCTTCTCGCGCACGAGCTGCAACGCCTCGGCGAAGCGGCCCTGGGCGGTGAGCTGGACGTAGCCGCGAGCGTCGACCGCGAGCGGGCAGCGGTTGACGCAGTTCGCCGGCCCCTCGCCGCGGCAACGGCGAAGCAGCTCGTCCGCGAGCTGCGCCGCGCGCGGCGGTGCCGGTGGCTCCGCCGGCACCCACCACGGCGCCCTCGGACGCTCGAGCGCGTTCATCGCCGCTTCCGCCGGGCCGGCCGCGGCGCGAACTCGAGGCACGCCGGCAAGGGGTCGTGGAAGCGCCCGCTGACGGCGCACACGCCGGCGCGGCCCCGGGTCGAGCCGTAAGCGGAAGAGAGCGCGCTCATTCCGGTCAACACTCGTTCGAGCGCACTCGGCTCGTCCTCGAACAGGGTGCATTGCGCGCAGGTCGCTGTCGGTTCGCACCGTGCCACGAGACCCCCCCGGCTGTTCACGACGGGCCGCTCCTGAGGAGCGGCGTGGGCGCGGCCCGGCGGAGTTCGCCGCCGGGCCGCGCAGTTCGAGGCTAGAACTTCAGCTGAATCATCGACCGGAACCGCTTGTCCTTCTGTTGACTCGGCGTGACAACGCCCGGGTTGTCGGCGAAGTCGCGGGTCAGGCTGGAGACGTCGAAGAACAGCTTGTTCTGCTGCCCGTGGAAGTAGAAGTTGATCCCGGCCGTGATCTCGTTGAGCTGCTTCTCGATGGCGTTGACGTAGGCGCCGTCGACGTTGACCGGGACGAACCCGAGGCCCGAGTTGATGACCGCCGCCGCCGTCGGATCCTTGAGACGCTGGATCTGGGCGTAACGGGCGACGATCTCGATGCGCGTCGGCACGACGAAGTAGCCGAACGCGGCGCGCCACGCCTGGCGGTCGAACTTGGTCGGACCGGAGATGTTGCGGTTGAGGTCGTAACTCTCGGTGCCCCACTCGAGGTCGCCCGAGAAGCCGCGGTACCGGGTCAGCACCGAGACGTTGTAGCCGTTGTCGTCGGGCTTGTAGGTGGGAACCGTGACGCCGGCCGCGTCCTTGTTGTGGAGTCGGCTGTCGGTGTATGCGGAACCGAGGATGCCGATCTTGAAGTTCTCGGTGTAGTCCACGTCACCCTCGGTGAGCCAGTTGATCCAGCCGAGCGGGTAGTAGCCGAGGCGAGCGGCGAAGAGGTGGTTGTCGGCGCCGTTGCTGGCGCCCTTGGTGTCGCGGCCCTGCCAGACGCCGGCCTCGTACTGGAAGGCGGAGCCGTTCTTGAAGTGCTTGATGCCGGTGGCGCTGATACCTTGCGACCGGTACAAGCACAGCCCGCCGACCGGGAAGCCGGTGTTGGCCTGCTCGGCGGAGAGCGCGAACCCCTGGTTGCCGCCGGGCCACTTCGAGTAGCCGCCGCCCGAGTTGATGTCGGTCTCGCCGTACATGATCGAGCGCTCGATGAAGTTGAGGCCGAACCCCGAGGTGAGGAACTCGGTCCCGTATGGGATCTTGTTGCGCCCGAAGCCGAGGGCGAAGAGGTCGGAGAACTTGTACTGCAGCCAGGCGTCGTGCAGGTTCACGGCCGACGCCGGCTCGAGCTGCACGTGGATGTAGTAGGTGAGACGCGGGTCGTACGCGTAGCCGTCGAACCACACGCGGGCGCGCCGCATGTAGAAGTTGGAGTAGTCTTCCGCGTTTCCCTTGATCTTGTGATCGTACTGCATGTAGGTGTAGCGGTACTGGAGCGCCGCGGTGATGCGCAGCTGGAACTTCTTGTCCGCGGTGGTCAGTCTGAAGCCCTTGTTGTACTCGGCCTTCAGCGCGTGCGGGTCTTTCGCCGCGTCCGCCGCGGACGCGCTCGGCGTCGTTCCGAGCGCCAGCAGCGAGAGCCCAGAGAGAACCAAGATCCCAACCTTCCTCATTCGCTCGTCCTCCTTCTCGATGCGCCCCGTGCCGACCGGTCCGGGGGTCGGTCCAGGGGACGCTGCCTGGGCGGGGAGCAAACGCCGTGCCAGTCGGTGGACGCGCAGATCGTGTTGACTGAATTGTGGATATTCGTCGCGTGTCGGGTCGGGCCCCGTCCCCGGTAGCGAACCGGTAACATGTGAACGCTCCTCAGTCGGACCGATTGGTGCCCCGGTCGTCGCGATCTGTCACTCGGTGGTAACGCCGCGGTCTCGACGCGACGAACGCCGGCGTGCCGGCGGCCGGCGTCGCCGCGTCACTCCTCCGCGAGGCCGTACTGCTTTGACTTTTCCCACAGCGTCTTGCGGCTGATGCCGAGCAGCTGCGCGGCGTCGCCGCGCCGCCCCTCGGTGGCGGCGAGGGCGTTGCGGATCGCCTCGGCGGTCGCCTGCTCGACCGCCTCCTGCAGCGTCGTGACCGTCGGCGGCGCGGGGCGGTGCGGCGTTTCGGCGGCCGAGCGCACGTTCGCCGGCAGGTCGTCGCGCTCGATCCTGGCGCGCTTGCAGAACAGCGCCGCGCGCTCGACGACGTTGCGTAGCTCGCGCACGTTCCCCGGCCAGTGGTAGGCGTCGAAGGCGCGCAGCACCTCGTCGGAGAACCCCTCGATCGGCTTGCTCCGCTCCTTCCTGAACTCCTCGAGGAACGCCTGCGCCAGGATCGGGATGTCCTCGCGCCGCTCGCGCAGCGGCGGCAGGTGGATCGTCACGGTGTTGATGCGGAAAAAGAGGTCCTCGCGGAACGTGCCGTCGCTGATCTCCTCGTCGAGGGGGCGCAGCGAGGCGGAGACGATGCGCACGTCGACGTTGACCGGACGGTGGGAGCCGAGCCGCTCGATCTGCCGCTCCTGCAGGACGCGCAGCAACTTGACCTGGAACGAGAGCGGCAGCTCGCCGATCTCGTCGAGGAAGAGCGTCCCCCCGGAAGCCGCCTCGAAGCGGCCGATGCGCCGCTCGGAGGCGCCGGTGAACGCGCCCTTCTCGAAGCCGAACAGCTCGGACTCGAGCAGCGTCTCCGGGAGCGAGGCGCAGGAGACGCGGATGTACGGGTGGGTCCGCCGCGGCGAGTTGAAGTGGATCGCAGAGGCGACCAGCTCCTTGCCGGTGCCGCTCTCGCCCTGGACGAGGACGCTGGCGTCGGAGTCCGCCACCATCTTGATCAGCTCGAACACCTCGAGCATGCGCTTGCTTTTGCCGATGATCTTGCCGAACGAGAAGCGGCGCTCGAGCTGCTCCTGCAAGCGCACGTTCTGCTGCTCGAGGAGCTTGAACGAGCACACGTTGTTGAGCCGTAGCAACAGCTGCATCATCGAGAACGGCTTGGTGATGAAGTCGGTGGCCCCCAGCTGCATCGCCTCCACTGCCGTCTCGATCGTGCCGTGCGCCGTGATGATGACGACCGTGGTGTCGGGGCGCAGCGCCTTGACGCGACGCAGCAACTCGAGGCCGTCCATGTGCGGCATCAGCAGGTCGCTGAGCACCAGCTCGTGGAGGTTCTGCTCGAACATCGCCAGCGCCTTGACGCCGTCCTCGGCGACGTCGACCTCCCAACCTTCCTTGCGCAGCGCGTCCGCGATGGTGATGCGGAGGATCGGCTCGTCCTCGGCGATGAGAAGCCTGTGCCCGCAGATCTTCATGTTCGTGCCCCTTCGTCCTTCGGCAGGCGGCCAAGCGGCAGGATGACGCGGAACGTGGCGCCGCGGCCGACCTGGCTCTCCACCTCGATAGTACCGCGGTGCGCGGTGACGATCGTGTAGCTGACCGCCAGGCCGAGGCCGGTGCCCTGCCCGACCTCGCGAGTCGAGAAGAACGGGTCGAAGATCCGCTCGCGGATCTCGTCCGGGATGCCGACGCCGGTGTCGGCCACCTCGGCGACGGCGCGCCCGTCGGTCGTGCGGGTGCGCAGCGTCACCGTGCCGCCGCTGGGCATCGCCTGCACCGCGTTGAGGATCAGGTTGAGGAAGAGCTGCTCCATCTGGAAGTGGTCGGCGAGCACCACCGGCTCCGGCTGCGCGAGATCGAACACGACCTCGACGCGGTTGCGGCGCAGCTGGTAGTGCGCCAGCTCGACGACGTGGCGCAGGCTGTGGTTGAGCGAGGTCGGCTCGGGGCGCGTCGAGGTGGGCCGCGAGAAGTTGAGCAGGTTCGACACCGTGTGCTCGATGCGCTTGATGCCGTCGTACACGAGCGACAGGTAGCGCTGGCGCATCTCGACGTCGTCGGGGTTGGCGCGGATCGTCTCCAGGCAGGTGAGGATGCCGGCGAGCGGGTTGTTGACCTCGTGCGCGACGCCCGCCGCGAGCGTGCCCACCGCGGCCATCTTCTCGGTGTGGGCGAGCTGCGCCGCGCGCAGCTTCTCCCCTTCGTGGGCGCGCTCGAGCTCGTCCATCATGCGGTTGAACGCGTCGGCCAGCTCGCCCACCTCGTCGCCGCGCCGCACCTGGGCGCGGACGGTGAGGTTTCCCGCCCCGGCCTCCCGCATCGTGTTGTGCAGGCCGAGGATCGGCCGGATCAACGTCTCCACGTAAATGGCGGTCAGGATCGAGTTGCCGAACATGAGGACGAGCGCGATCAAGGCGACGCGCTGCACGATGGCGCGGACCTCGATGTCGATCTGGGCGAGCGAGAACCCGATCGCGAGCGAGCCCCAGAACCGGGTCGAGATGTTGAGCGGGGTGCGGATCTCGAGGATCTGCTCCCCCCACGAGGAGGTGCGCAGGTCGACTTGGGACCGCTTCCCCACCGCGCTGCGATCGAGGGCGCGGGTGAACCGCTGGCCGAGCAGGCTCCAGCGGTTGGAGTGCGTGACCATCCCGTTCGGGTCGGTGATGATCACGTACCGCACGAGGTCGTGGTTGTGCTCGATGACGCCGCTCACGTAGTTCTCGATCAGCCCCTCCTCGACGACCAGCCCGAGCTGCTCGTACATCAGCACGTCGGTGATCGGGACGGAGAGCGAGTCGGTGATCGAAAGGCCGCGATCGACGAGCTCGTCGTAGCGGCTGCGGCGCTCGTGCACGGCCGCGAGCACGATCACCAGTCCCATGGTCACGACGATGAGGGTGTTGGAGTAAAGGAAGAACTTGGTGCGGAGGCCGAGGCGCAGCATGCTCACGACTTCCCGGGCCCGCACTCCAGCTGCGCCTCGCCCAGGGTGAGCGCCCGCGGCCCGAACACCCGG
>JAKAFI010000324.1 GCA_021818005.1 Acidobacteriota bacterium
TGGGGCGTCGGCAAATGGATAAGCCACGGGACTTTGGATCCCGCATGTGCAGGTTCGAGTCCTGCCGCCCCAGCCAGATCGCCGTGTGAGGAGCGCATGCACGAGAATCGACCGTTGGTCGTCCTTTCCGGCCGGGCGCACCCGGAGCTGACCGACCGCATCTGCGACTACCTCCAGATCCGCCGCGGCGCGGTCCGCCTGTACAACTTCTCCGACGGCGAGAACGGCTGCCAGATCGAGGAGAACGTGCGCGGCGGCGACGTCTACGTCGTGCAACCGACCTGCCGGCCGGTCAACGACAGCCTGATGGAGCTGCTGATCATCCTCGACGCCTGCCGGCGCTCGTCGGCGAGCCGCGTCACGGCGGTGATCCCGTACTTCGGCTACGCCCGCCAGGACCGCAAGGACCGGCCGCGCGTGCCGATCACGGCCAAGCTGGTGTGCGACCTGCTCACCTCGGCGGGCGCGGCCCGGATCCTGACCATGGACCTGCACGCGGCGCAGATCCAGGGGTTCTTCAACATCCCGGTCGACCACCTCTTCGCGGCGCCGGTGCTGATCGAGGAGATCCGCCGGCTGGAGCTGCCGGACCTGGTGATGGTCTCACCCGACGCGGGCGGAGTGGAGCGGGCGCGGGCGTTCGCCAAGCGCCTCTCGGCCGGCCTGGCGATCGTGGACAAGCGCCGCACCAGCCCGAACCAGGCGGAGGTGATGAACATCATCGGCGACGTCGGCGGCCGCACCTGCGTCGTCGTCGACGACATCATCGACACCGCCGGGACGCTGGTGAAAACAGCCGAGGTGCTCGCGGAACGCGGCGCCGCGCGCGTGCTCGCCGCCGGCGTCCACCCGGTGCTCTCGGGCCCCTCGGTGGCGCGGATCGAGAGCTCGGTCATCGAGCAGGTCGCGGTCACCGACACGATCCCGCTCAGCGAGGAGGCGGCTCGCTGCGGCAAGATCCGGCAGCTCTCGGTCGCCGAGTTGCTCGGCGAGGCGATCGTGCGGATCCACGAGGCGAAATCAGTCTCCAGCCTGTTCGTCTAGGGCCGGGGGGCGGGCCGCGAGGCCGGACCCGCACCGCGGACCGCCCGCTTGTCGACTGTTGCCTTCCGTTGTGGTAGAGTTCATCCCCCTTGTGGCCTGGCCGCGAGGTCGGAGGATGGCGTCATGGAAGAGCTCGTGATCGAGGTGGAGCGCCGTAGCTCCACTGGCAAGGGTGCGAACCGGAAGCTCCGGCGGGAAGGTCTGATCCCGGCGGTCGTCTACGGCGGCAAGGACAAGGAAGCGGTGCCGGTGGTGCTCGACCGCCACACCGTGACCGAGCTGCTGCGCCAGGAGAAGGGCCGCAACACCGTCTTCCTGCTCAAGATGAAGGGCACCAAGCAGGAGCGCCACGCGATGGTGCGCGATGCCCAGATCGACCCGCTGACGCAGCAATACCGGCACCTCGATTTCATCCGCGTCATCAAGGGGCAGCGGCTGAAGGTCGAGATCCCGGTGGTCCTCGAGGGCGAGGCGGCCGGCGTCAAGGTCGGCGGTTTCCTCGACTGGGTGGGCCGCACGCTGCACGTCGAGTGCGCCGCCGAGGCGATCCCGGAGTCGTTGCGCGTCGACGTCTCGCACCTCGAGCTGGGCCAGCACATCGCGGCCTCCGAGCTGGCGTTGCCCGAGGGCGTCAAGTTGCTCGACGACCCGCGCAAGATGATCGCGACGGTCAAGACCCACGCCAAGGAAGTCGAGGAGGCGAAGCCGGTGGAAGCGGCCGCGGCCGGCGAGGAAGCGGCCGAGCCCGAGGTCATCAAGCGCGGCAAGGCCGTCGAGGAGGGCGACGAGGAGGCCGAGTAGTCCTGGCACCTCACGGCGATGGGCATCGGTGCGGTCGTCGGGCTCGGCAACCCGGGCGCGGAGTACGCCGGCGGCCGCCACAACATCGGCTTTCGCGTCGTCGACGAACTGGCTCGCCGCTGGCGTCTCGACGTCTGGCGCAACCGCCACCGCTCGCTGGTGGCCCGTCGCGCCGGCGGGCGGCCGGCGTTCCTGGTCAAGCCGCAGACCTACATGAACCTCTCCGGTGAGGCGTTCGCGCTGTTCTGCGAACGCGAGGAGCTGATCCCCGCCGAGTGCCTGGTGGTGGTCGACGACGTCGACCTTGCCCTGGGGCAGATCCGTCTGCGTCCCCGCGGCGGGCCCGGCACCCACAACGGGCTGCGTTCGATCGTCGAGGCGGCGGGAGAGGAGTTCCCCCGCCTGCGTCTCGGAATTCGCGGGGAGCGGGCGTGGGACGACCTGGCCGAGTACGTGCTCGCGCCGTTCGAGCCCGGCGAGCTGCCGGTCGTGGACGCGATGGTCGAGCGCGCCGCCGACTGCGTCGAGGCGGCGTTGCGCCTCGGGCTCGGGCGTGCCGCGACGCAGTTCAACCAGCCGACCGCGGCCCCCGACTAGTCCGACCCCAACCCCCAGTTAAGAGTTAAGAGTGAAAAGTGAAGGGTTGAGGAACCAGGGAAGACGGGAAGGGAAGAGGTCAAAGGGAAGACGCACGACGCGATCGATGCAGGTCTTGTTTTCCCTTTGCCCTTTCCCCTATTCCCTTCCCCGCCTCTAACTCTTCACTCTCAACTCTTCACTTTGAACTCTTCGTTGTCGTCTCTCCGAAAGCGCTTGCTTTTCCCACCGGTTCGGCTAGAATACGCGTTCCGCCAGGCATGGCGGGTTCCTTGCTCCCGCCTCGATGCGGGGGCCGAAGGCCGAAAGGAGAGTCCATGCCGCTGTACGAACTCGGTGTCATCCTCGACGCATCCCTGGAAGACGAGCAGCGCCAGGCGTTCCTCGGCGAGCTCAAGGAGTTGCTCGCCAAGGAGGGCGCCACGATCGTCAAGGAAGACGTGTGGGGCAAGCGCATCCTCGCCTACCTGATCAAGCACAAGCGCGAGGGCTTCTACGTCTTCTGGCAGTACGAGGCGCCCGGCTCGGTGGTCAAGCCGCTCGAGTACCGCTTGCGCCTTTCGGACCAGGTGCTGCGCTACCTCAACCTCAACCTGGATCGCGAGATGCAACGCGCGCGCAAGATGGCGAAGGTGCGGGCGGAGCAGAAGGCCGCCAAGCGCGCCGCCAAGGAGCGCGCGGCCGCGGCCGCGGCCGCCGCGACCCCGGCCCCGATCTCCGGCGAGGAGGCGTGAGATGTCGAAGAAAAAGTACTTCGTCAAGCGCAAGAAGACCTGCAAGTTCACCGCCGAGGGGATCGAGTACATCGACTACAAGGACATCGATCTCATCCGGCAGTACGTTCCCGTCTCGGGAAAGATCCTGCCGCGCCGCGTGTCGGGCACCAACCCGATCTACCAGCGCAAGCTGACCCGGGCGATCAAGCGCGCCCGCCTGATGGCGCTGCTGCCGTTCTTGGGAGACTGAGAGAGCGGCGGTGATGGCTTCGGCCTCGCCCCCTTCCAAGCCGCCATCCCTCCGC
>JAKAFI010000038.1 GCA_021818005.1 Acidobacteriota bacterium
TCCGATCTGCCGTGATGGACTCGCGCCCGAACCCGTTCTGGAGCCCGCACCCCGTGCCGGTGCTGTGGCAGGACGACCAGATCCGCGCGTTCTTCGACGACAAGGCCAAGGTGCTGTGCGTCGTTCGCCCGGGCGACGTGCGCCGCCTCGACAGGCTCTTCGCCGGCGACCGCACCCAGAGCGTGCTCAGCGATCAGTTCGACCGCATGGTCGTCCTCAGCGTCAAGAACTGATTCGGCCTGGAATCTCGGCTATCGTCGCGTGTGGGCGACGCCGGTTCCGGTCACCCGCCACCGGCCACGTCTTCGCCGTTCCTCAGGCCACCTTGCTGTGGCGGTAGCCGTAGCCGGCGTAGATCACCAACCCGACGACGAGCCACACCACGAAGCGCAGCCAGGTCACGAGCGGCAGGCTCGCCATCAGGTAGCCGCAGAGCACGATGCCGAGGATCGGGATCACCGGGTAGAGCGGCACGCGGAACGGGCGCGCGACCTCGCCGCGCGTCCGCCGCAGCACCAGCACGCCGGCCGACACGATCATGAACGCGAACAGCGTGCCGATCGAGCACAGCTCGGCGACCACGTTGATCGGGGTCAGCGCCGCGGAGACCGCCACGATCGACCCGGTGACGATCGTGGTCAGGTACGGGGTGCGGAAGCGCGGGTGCACTCTCGACATCACCGGCGGCAGCAACCCGTCGCGCGACATCGCGAACAGGATCCGCGGCTGGCCGAGGAGGAGCACGAGGAGGACGCTGGTGATGCCGGCGAGCGCGCCGACGCTGATCAGCATCGAGGCCCACGGCTTGTGCAGCACGTTGAGGACGAGCGCCACCGGGTTGGCGACGTCGAGCTGCCGGTAGGGGACGACGCCGGTCATGATCGCGGCGACCGCCACGTACAGGACCGTCGCCACGATCAGGGAGCCCATGATCCCGACCGGCATGTCGCGCTGCGGGTTGATCGCCTCTTCCGCCGTGGTGGACACGGCGTCGAACCCGACGTAGGCGAGGAAGACGATCGCCGCCGCCGTCATCACCCCCTTGAACCCGAACGGCATGAACGGCTGCCAGTTCCCCGGCTTCACGTACCAGGCGGTGAGCCCGATGAAGATCAGGATGACGGTGACCTTGATCAGCACCATCGCCAGGTTGACGCGGGCGCTCTCCTTGATGCCGCGCACCAGCAGCCAGGTGAGGACGGCCACGATCAGCACCGCCGGGAGGTTGAGGATGCCGGGATGCGGCCCCCACGGGGCCGCGCACCAGGCGTGCGGCCAGCCGGCGCCGAACGGATGGGTGATGTGCTCGAGCAGGTTGACGAGGTACGCCGACCAGCCGATCGCGACCAGGCTGGCGCCCACCATGTACTCGAGGATCAGGTCCCAGCCGATGATCCAGGCGATCAGCTCGCCGAGCGTCGCGTAGCCGTAGGTGTACGCGCTCCCCGCCACCGGGATCATCGCCGCCAGCTCGGCGTAGCACAGCGCGGCGCAGGCGCACGCCGAGGCCGCGATCGCGAACGAGAGGATGATCCCCGGCCCGGCGTGGTTGGCGGCCTCCACCCCGGGCAGCACGAAGATCCCCACCCCGATGATGCAGCCGATGCCGATCGCCACGAGGTCCCAAGGCCCGAGGGCGCGCCGGAGCCCTTGCCGTTCGTTCTCGGTCTCCGCCAGGACCAAGGTCAGGGGCTTGGTGCGCAGGAGTGAAAGGCCCATCCGCATGCCTCCTCGGGGAACGGTGTGCACGGCCGCGTCACGTCGCGTCACTATAGCAAGCCCGCACGCTCCGCGACGGGGCCGGCCGCTCGCCTTGACCGCCCCGGCCCGGCGCCGTACCCTGGCGGCAACGCTGTTGCGACAACGACGCACGAACACGGGCCCGGGGAGAGACCGCCCGGGCCGCGGAGGAGACCGGGCGATGACCGCACGAACGCGACTGGGGAACCGAGAGGCTGCGCCGGGCCGCGCCGCCGGCATCGTGCCGCCGCACATCCTGCGCGCGATCGTCGAGCGAGGCGACCGCGAGCAGCGCGCCTGGGCGCTCGAGGCGCTCGCCCTCTCCGAGCGGTTGCGCGGGCGGCGGGAGTTGCTCGGCGAGATCGCCACCGCGGTCGCCGCCGCCGAGGGCGGCAAGCGGCGCACCGTCTACGACGCCCGCGGCGGCGCGCAGCTGCCCGGCACGAGGGCACGCGACGAGGGCGATCCTCCGACCGGCGACGCCGCCGTCGACGAGGCGTACGACGGCGCCGGCGCCACCTACGACCTCTATCGCGAGGCCTACGATCGCGGCTCGATCGACGACCGCGGCATGCCGCTCGTCGCCACCGTCCACTACCGCCGCGACTACGACAACGCGTTCTGGGACGGCAGCCAGATGGTGTACGGCGACGGCGACGGGAAGGTCTTCCAGCGCTTCACCAAGTCCGTCGACGTGATCGGCCACGAGCTGACGCACGGCGTGATCCAGTACGAGGCGGGCCTCGAGTACGCCGGCCAGTCGGGGGCGCTCAACGAGTCGTTCGCCGACGTCTTCGGGTCGCTCGTCAAGCAACGGGCGCTCGGCCAGACCGCGGCCGAGGCGGACTGGCTCATCGGAGCGGGCCTGTTCACCGCCGCGATCCGCGGCCGCGCGCTGCGCTCGATGGCCGCCCCGGGCACCGCCTACGACGACCCGCTGATCGGCAAGGACCCGCAGCCCGCCGACATGGCGGGCTACATCGAGACGGCCAACGACAACGGCGGCGTCCACATCAACTCGGGGATCCCGAACCGCGCCTTCTACCTGGCCGCGACCGCGATCGGGGGAAACGCCTGGGAGGGTGCCGGGAAGGTCTGGTACGTCACGCTGCGCGACCGGCTGCGGCCGGGCTCCGACTTCGCGGCCGCGGCGTCGCTCACCGTCGCGGCGGCGAAGGAGCTGTTCGGCGCTCGCGGCGCCGTCGCCAAGGCGGTGGCGGCCGCTTGGGCGGCGGTTGGCGTACGCTAGGGAGCGGCATGCGGGTCAGGCTCGAGCGCTCCGGCGGCTTCGCCAACGTCCGCCGCACCGTGACGGTGGACGAGGAGGCGCTCGCTCCCGAGCGGGCGCAGGAGCTGCGCCGCCTGGTCGACCACGCGGACCTCGCGACGTTCCCCGAGGACCCGACGCCGGTTGCAGGGAGGCCGGACCGCTTCGTGTACCGGCTCACGGTCGAGGACGAGGGCGGCGCGCGCGCCGTCACGGTGAGCGAGGACACCGCCTCCGAGTCGATGCAGCGCCTCCTCGACTGGGTGCAGGCCACCGCCGAGGGCTAGGGAGCGCGGGTCACTCCGCGCGCAGGGCCTCGACCGGGTCGAGGGCGGCGGCGCGGCGCGCCGGGATCACCCCGGCGGCGACGCCGACGGCGAGGCTCATCGCGAGGGCCGCCGCGACCGCCTCCGGCGGCGTCGCCAGCGGCAGCCCGGGCACGAACGCCCGCGCCAGCCCCTGGACGGCGAGGCCGAACCCCGCGCCGGCGAGCCCGCCCGCCGCCGCGAGGACGGTGGCCTCCCAGAGGAAGAGCCGCTCCACGCCGCGTTCGGTCACGCCGAGCGCGCGCAGCAGGCCGATCTCCCCCGTGCGCTCGTGCACCGAGATCCACATGATGGTGAGGATCCCGATCGCGCCCACGAACAGCGAGATCCCGGCGATCGCCGTGACCGCCACGGTGACGATCCCGATGATGCGGCCGAACGTGTCCAGCATCTCGGTCTGGGTCGTGACGGTGAAGTCGTCGTTGCCGCGGTGCCGGGCGGTGAGCACCGAGGTGATCCCGGCGACGACCCCGGGGATCGCCGCCGTGCTCCGCGCCAGGATGTCGATCTCGAAGAGCTCGACCTGGTTGAAGAGGTCCATCGCGGTCGCCACCGGCATGAAGGCGCAGTCGTCGAGGTCGAAGCCGAGAAGCTGGCCCTTGGGCTCCATCACGCCGATCACGAGCAGCGAGGCGCCGCCGACGCGCACCCGGCGTCCGAGCGGCGAGTCCGTCCCGAAGAGCTCGCGCGCGAGCTTCGCCCCGAGGACCGCGAAGTTTCCCCGCCGGTGCGGATCGAGCTCGGGCAGGAAGCTCCCCTGGGCGACGCCGATCTTCCACACCGCGGGCATCTCGTGGGTGACGCCGTAGATGTAGACGCTCCGTCCCCTGCCCCCCGCCTCCACGCGCGCCTGCCCGAACGTCGTCGGGACCACCGCGGCCACGCCGGGGACGCGGCGCAGCGCCTCCGCGTCGTCGATCGTCAACCGGTGCGTCGTCCCGCCGAGCACGCCTGGGATGCCCAGGGTCTTGATCTTCCCCGGGTTGACCGCCACCAGGTCGGTCCCGAACTGGGAGAACTGGCCGACGATGTAGCGCCGCGTGCCTTCGCCGAGCGAGGTCAGCAGGACCACGGCGGCGACGCCGATCGCCACCCCCAGTGCCGAGAGGACCGAGCGCAGCCGGTGCCCGGCGAGCGAGCCGACCACGAAACGGAAGAGGTCGAGCGTGCCCATCGCGCTAGCGCCCCGCCAGCGCCTCGACCGGGTCGAGACGGGTGGCCCGGCGAGCCGGCCACACGCCGAACGCCGCGCCGACCGCGAGCGAGAGCCCGAGCGCGGCGCCGACCGCCCAGAGCGGGGGCGACGCCGGGAAGCTCGGGTAGAACGAGACGAAGGCGCGCACCGCGCCGGCGCCCAGCGCCACGCCGGCGACGCCGCCGCCAAGCGCGAGCAGCACCGCCTCGGCGAGGAATGCCGCCAGCACCTGGCCGTCTTGCGCCCCGACCGCCTTGAGGAGCCCGATCTCGGCGCGCCGCTCGGTGACCGAGACGAGCATCACGTTCATGATCCCGACGCCGGCCACGGCGAGCGAAACCGAGGCGATCCCGACCAGCGCCATGGTGAGCGCGTCGAGGATCTTCGAGAACGCCGCCAGGAGCGCGTCCTGGGTGATCACCGTGACGTCGTCGGCGCGGTGCCTCTCGCGCAGCAGGGCCTCGACGTCGTGCTTGGTCGCCTGCATCTCGGGGTGGGAGCGGACGTCGACGAGGATGCGGAACAGCGTCGAGCGGTTGAACACCCGCATCGCGGTGCGCACCGAAACGAAGACGTCGTCGTCGATGTCGAACGTCAGGGAGCGCCCGCGCGGCGCCAGCACACCGACGACGCGGAAGCGCCACGACCCGACGCGCACGACCTGCCCGAGGGGGTTGGCGCCGCGGAACAGCTCGTCCGCGACCTTCATCCCGAGGACGATCTCGTTGCCGCCTTCGTCGAGGTCGCGGGGAGGGAGGAACTCCCCCGACGCGACGGCGAGCTGGCGCACGGCGGCGAAGGCCGCTGTGGTCCCGAGCACCGGCACCGCGCGCCCCCGATCCTGGAAGTGGACCGTGTCGGTGGCGACCACCAGCGGCGCGGCGCGGCGGACGCGGGGAAGCCGCTCGACGGCGCGGAAGTCGTCGATCGTGAGGTCGTGCGTCACCCCTCCGAACGGCGCCGCGCCGGTCGTCTCGACCTTTCCCGGCAGGACGATCAGCAGGTTGCTGCCGAGCGCCACGAACTGGTCGACGACGTAGCGCCGCGCCCCCTCGCCGAGCGCGGTCAGGGCGACCACGGCGGCGATCCCCACCGCCACGCCGGCGACCGACAGGCCGGTGCGCAGGCGGTGGCCGCGCAGCGCCCCGGCCGCAAACCGGAGCAGGTCGAGGAACCTCACGCCAGCCCCCCAACCAGCCGGGGACCGGGGGCCGGGGGCCGGGGTCCGGGAACGACGAGAGACAACCGATCCGCCACCCGATCGGGGACCGGGGTCCGGGCTACGGCAAAGACGAAGACCACCTAACCCCCGCCCAACCGGGGATCGGGGACCGTAGTCCGAGTCCCGGTTGGGGTTGTGTCGTGACCGGACCCCGGACCCCGGACCCCGGATCCCTGAATTTCGCCGTCGGACAGGCGGACGACGCGTCTGGCGCGCGCGGCGATCGCCGGATCGTGGGTGACGACGACGAGCGTGAGACCGCGCGCGTTCATCCCCTCGAGCAGCTCCATCACCTCGGAAGCCGCCGCGCGGTCGAGGTTTCCCGTTGGCTCGTCCGCCAGCAGCACCGCCGGCTCCATCACGACGGCGCGGGCGATGGCGACGCGCTGCCGCTCGCCTCCGGAGAGCTGGTCGGGCCGGTGGTGTGCGCGGTGCGACAGCCCGACCGCCGCGAGGGTGCGCGCCGCGCGCTCCCGCCTCTCCTCGGCGGTCACGCCGGCGAAGAGCATCGGCAGCTCGACGTTGCCCAGCGCCGGCAGGCGGGCGAGCAGGTGGAAGAACTGAAAGACGAAGCCGATCCGATTGCGGCGGATCAGCGACCGCTCCGCCTCGGACAGCGCCCCGACCTCGCGGCCCTCCAGCGTGTAGCGGCCGCGTGTCGGGCGGTCGAGGCAACCGAGGATGTGCAGCAGCGTCGACTTGCCGGAGCCCGACGGGCCGACCAGCGCCACGTGCTCGCCGCGCTCGATCGCGAGTGTCACCCCCTTGAGGGCGTGCACCTCGGCGTCGCCGACCGTGAAGATGCGCCAGACGTCGTCGAGGCGGATCACTTGCCGGCCCGCGCCCGGGCACGCGCTCCCGGCTTGATCGCCGGGGAGTCGCGCAGGGTCACGACGAGGTCGCCGACCGCGACGCCGCCGGTGACCTCTGTATACTGCCAGTTCCTCATCCCCTCGCTGATCTTCCTTTCCACGAGGCGGCCGTCCTCGAGCACGAGGACCTTGTCGCCCTCCGCGATCGCCGCCGTCGGGAGGCGAGGCACGTCGTCGTGGTGCGCCAGGATCACCTCGACGTCGGCCGACGTGCCCGGCAGGAGCGTCGCGGCGACGGCGGCGTCGAGGAGGTCCACCTCGATCTCGACAGTGCGGTTCTGCTCCTGGATGTCGAGCACGTACGGCGCGACGCGGGCGAGGCGCCCGGCGAGCTTCCTGCCGGCGAGGGAGTCGACCGTGACCCGCACCTCCTGGCCCGGCTTGACGCGCTCGGAGTCCACCTCGTCGATCGGCGCCGAGACGTAGACCGAGCCGGGGTCGATGAGGTCGAGGACGGCCGGGATCGGGACGCCCGGCGGGGAGGGCGTGATCCACTCCCCGACCTCGGTGCTGCAGTCGGCGATCACACCGGCGAACGGGGCCCGCACGACGGTGAGTCCGAGCTCCGCTCGGGCCACTTCCACCTGAGCCCGGGCCTGGTCGCGCGCGGCCAGCGCGGCGCGGCAGCCGGCGCGCGAGCGGTCGCGTGCGGTCTCGAGCGTGTCGAGGTCCTGCTCGCTCGTGATCCCGTCCGCGGCGAGCGCCTTCCCCCGCCGCAGCTCCTTCTCGGCGAGGCCGGCCGCGAGACACGCCTCGGCGGCCTGCGACTCGGCGGCCCTCACCTGCTCCTCGGCGAGCCGGACCTGAGCGCGCTGCACCGAGTCGTCGAGCTTGAGCAGCAGCGCCCCCGACGGCACCGACGCCCCCTTGCGGTAGGGGAGTTCGGTGACCCGCCCTCCGGTCTGCGGCGAGAGCTTGGCGCGCAGGCGCGCCTTGACGGTGCCGGCGCGCGTGTTGGTGATCGTCTCCTCCACGGCGCCCCGGCTGACCCGCGCCACCTCGACCGCGACCGGCTGCGGCGGGAACACCACGAAGCGGAGGACGGCGGCCGCGGCAGCGATCACGAGGACGACAACCAGCCAACGGGGAACGTGTCGCATGCTTCATTGTACGCCTTGGGCCGGAACCGCTGTCGCAGGACACGCCACATCCGTACGAGCCAGTCTCATGATTGCCGAGACCTCCCGGTGTCAGTCGGGAGAGACGGAAGACGAGCTTCTGTGCGCGGCGCTGACCCGATGGGACGGCCTCGCGGCACCGCAAACCGGACTCGGGAAAGCGCTGTGCCGCAATGATTTGACCCTGTCCTGACTTGAGTTTGCGGGCGCCGAGGGGTAGTCTTACCGGTCCGAGGTGCGTATGCCGACGGTGGTGGACAAGGTCATCGAGGTCTTCCTGGGTTCCAAGCACGAGCGCGAGGTCAAGCGCCTCCGCCCGCGCGTCGCCGAGATCAACGCGCTGGAGCCCGAGATCCAGGCGCTCTCCGACGAGCAGCTGCGCGCCCGCACGGCCGCGGTCCGCGACGACATCCGCGCGCGCCTGGCCGAGCTCCCGGAGGAGTACAAGGAGCGCCGCACGCTCGTTCAGGAAACGCTCGACGCGCACTTGGTCGAGGTGTTCGCCCTGGTGCGCGAGGCTTCGCGCCGCGCCCTCGGGATGCGCCACTTCGACGTCCAGCTGATCGGCGGCATGGTGCTGCACGACGGCAAGATCGCCGAGATGCGGACCGGCGAGGGGAAGACGCTGGTCGCGACGTTGCCGGTGGTGCTCAACGCCCTCTCCGGGCGCGGCGTGCACGTCGTCACCGTCAACGACTACCTGGCCAAGCGCGACGCCGAGTGGATGGGGCAGATCTACCGCTTCCTCGGGCTATCGGTCGGTTGCATCCAGAACCAGATGGAGGACGCCGAGCGCAAGGCCGCGTACCAGGCGGACATCACGTACGGTACGAACAACGAGTTCGGCTTCGACTACCTGCGCGACAACATGAAGTTCGAGGCCGAGAACATGGTCCAGCGCAAGCATGTCTACGCGATCGTCGACGAGGTGGACTCGATCCTCGTCGACGAGGCGCGCACGCCGCTGATCATCTCCGGTCCCTCGGAGCTCTCGGTCGGGCTCTACTACGAGGTCGACCGCATCATCCCGCGGTTCGTCAAGGGCGAGGAGATCAAGGACAAGTACGGCAACAAGTCGACTACCGGCGACTACCTGCTCGACGAGAAGGCGCACACCTCCTCGCTCACCGAGGAGGGCGTGGCCAAGGCCGAGAAGCTGCTCGGCGTGCCCAACCTGTACGACCCCTCCAACATCGAGACGCTGCACGCGGTGCAGCAGGCGCTGCGCGCGCACACCCTGTACCACCTCGACCGCGACTACATCGTGAAGGACGGCCAGGTCATCATCGTCGACGAGTTCACCGGGCGACTGATGCCGGGGCGGCGCTGGTCGGACGGGCTGCACCAGGCGGTCGAGGCGAAGGAGAACGTCAAGATCGAGGCCGAGAACCAGACCCTGGCCACGATCACGCTGCAGAACTACTTCCGCATGTACGAGAAGCTCGCGGGCATGACCGGCACCGCGGAGACCGAGGCGGACGAGTTCGCGCACATCTACGGCCTCGACGTGGTGGTGATCCCGACCAACCGCGAGATGGTCCGCGCCGACCACCCCGATATCATCTACCGCACCGAGAAGGAGAAGTGGAAGGCGGTCGTCGAGGAGCTGGTCGAGCTGCACGAGAAGGGGCAGCCGGTGCTGGTCGGGACCGTCTCGATCGAGCGCTCGGAGCACCTCTCGGAGCTGCTCAAGCGCAAGGCGATCCCGCACGTCGTCCTCAACGCGAAGTACCACGAGCGCGAGGCCGGGATCGTGGCGCAGGCCGGGCGCTTCGGCGCGCTCACGATCGCCACCAACATGGCCGGCCGCGGCACCGACATCATCCTCGGCGGCAACCCCGAGGGGCTGGCCCGGGCCGAGGCCGACCCCGGCAAGGAGCCGGAGGCGTACGCCGCGGCGGTCGAGAAGTACAAGGTGAAGTGCGCCGAGGAGCGCGAGAAGGTGCTCGCGGCGGGCGGCCTGCACATCTGCGGCACCGAGCGGCACGAGGCGCGCCGGATCGACAACCAGCTGCGCGGCCGCTCGGGGCGGCAGGGCGACCCCGGCTCGTCGCGCTTCATCCTCTCGCTCGAGGACGATCTGATGCGCATCTTCGCCTCCGACCGCCTGCGCGAGTGGATGAAGCACCTCGGCATGGAGGAGGGCGTCCCGATCGAGTCGAGGATGGTCTCCAAGTCGATCGAGCGCGCACAGAAGCAGGTCGAGGGTCGCAACTTCGAGATGCGCAAGCATCTGCTCGAGTACGACGACGTGATGAACAAGCAGCGCGAGGCGGTCTACCGCCTGCGCCGCGACGTGCTCGACGGGAAGGAGAACCGCGCCTGGACGCTGCGCGCCGCCCGCGCGATCACGGACTCGCTCGTCGAGTCGTACTGCCCCGAGGACAAGCACCCGGACGAGTGGGACCACGAGGCGCTCGAGCGCGAGTTCAAGGACCTGTTCGGCATGACCGCCGCGCAGGCCGACGTGTCGTGGGAGACGATCAACCGCCCGCAGCTGCTCGAACGGCTCGCCGCAGCCGTCGAGCAGCGTTTCGAGGAGCGCGAGCGCACGCTCGGCGCCGACCAGTTCCGCCAGCTCGAGCGCTACCTGATCCTCTCGGTGCTCGACGCGCAGTGGAAGGACCATCTCCTCGCCCTCGACCACCTCAAGGAGGGGATCGGGATGCGCGCGTACGGCCAGCGGGATCCGCTGGTCGAGTACAAGCGCGAGTCGTTCGACCTCTTCCAGGAGATGATGGAGCGCGTCGAGGACCAGGTCGTGCAGTACCTGTACCGCGTCGAGCTGGTGCAGCAGGCGCCCGAGCGCCGGCACCGTCCGGTCGCCCACCGCGAGCAGAAGGCCGAGGCCTCGGGCCTGGCCGGCGAGCGCAAGGAAGCGCAACACTCTCCAGGCTCCACGACGCCGACGACGGTGCGTCGCTCGACCCCAAAGGTGGGTCGCAACGACCCGTGTCCGTGCGGCTCGGGAAAGAAGTACAAGAAGTGCCACGGCGCCAACGAGGGCGCCGCCGCGTCGTAGCGCGGCCGCCGGACCGCTGGGCTGGCCACGAGCAGCGGACGCCCCGTCCTCGGCAAGAGACAGCACGGGCCGCCGGATCGCTCCGGCGGCCTTGCTGTGAAAGGTGGGCGGTCAAGCGCTTCGGTTGGACATCAAGGAATGGAAAGGTTTGAGAGGCTGGTTTGGTGGGCCAAGTTGAGTGGCTTGCCAAGTGGGTGCATGACCGCCGGCCTCCTCTCTCTTTCCCTTCGCCGACCTCACGGTCCGCGAAGGCGTGCTGCTTGCCGTTCAGTTAAGCAAATCCCGTGCCATGACCGACGGCCCCTCCGAGCGCGGCCGCGCCGCCCGGGCACGCCGCGCCCGGCCGAAACGGCACCGCTCGTCCGGGGTACAGAGAAACGGTGGATCGTGGGTCGTGGGTCGTGGACCGTGGGTCGCAGGAGCAGGTGTTCCTGACACGTCGGCGGGCGCGCGGTTCGGGCGTCAGTCTTGCCTCGGCTGCGTGGCAATGGTGGCTGCTCGACGCGGCGACCGCGAACGGCTGCTGGGCGACGATCTGGCGGCGGGGAACGCGCTGTGGGCTCTGGGGCGAGACCGCTGACCGCAACCAGGCGAGACGGGTCAACGATGCCGGACCTGGCACCCCTTCCCGCGCACCGTGGGCGAAGAATGGACAGCAGACGCGGTGGATCGCGCCGTCGACGAAGACTCGCGGCCTGCGGGGCATGGCGGTTCCTTGACCACAATTACCATCGTCTTCTGACTTGTCAACTATGCCGGACCTGGAGGTCCTATAAGTAAAGGTGAGCACGGGCATGGCTGATAGGTACCCGCCCTGATGGGGTTGCGTCCTGGCGCCGGCGAGGGCAGATTGGTGCCTCACCACCTGCCTTCTTGCACCCTCAGGCGTCATCTGCCGCAACATTGTTCGATTGACGGGTGGGCAGAAGCCCTCGAGTACCGGTGCCTCCGGCGCGCTTCTGCGCATTGTTCCTCGGGGTAGGCGATCATCTTGGTCGGAGCCTGTTGACGCTTGACCGCCGGGCGGCGCCGTGAGGTTGGAGGCCAGACAGGATCGGCCGTTCAAGGTGCAACGGAACGTTCGGGCCAAACGGTTGGAGCTCGATAGCGCAACAACGCAAGCCTGACCCCGCTACAACGCAAGCCTGACCCCGCTATACCAAGCGTGGATGTGGTACCTGGGCGGTGTTTGTAGTGGGCGCGACGAGGATCGGCCAGGCGCCACTGAGGAGCCGGACGAGTTCATCAAGGCGGCAATAGACCAAATGGGATACCTGGTGCCTTTCTTGACTTCTGATAGAGGTACCTATCCCGGTACCTATCCCAAGGTGAGATGGTGATACCTGGTACCGATCCGAAGACGACGTTGCCGTAGCGGTCACCCAGATAGTAGGCGTTGAGCAGCACGACGGGGAGCGAGGACGGCGGCTGCGCGGTGACGTCGAGCTGGTAGCCGGTCCAGGTCTCGAACGCGTCCGGGCACGGCTGGCCTTGACGGTCGATGCAGAAGAGGTGATCCGGCTTTCCGGGCTCGGGGTGGACGTTGTAGCTCATCAGGAGCGGATCAGCCCAGGCGCCGTCGATCTGGACCTTCGCCTGCGCCGAGAGGTTGAGGATCTCGGCGGTGCCCCACACCGGGACGACCTGCCCCGGGGTCACCGGGTCGGGTGCGACGCCCGCGTACGCGGCGGAGGTCCCCATGCCGATCTCAAACTCCTCGTTGGCTGCGATCAGGGTACCTTGACTGTCACGATCGTGCCAGATGAACGTCTAGGCCAGGCCGAGTGGCGGCGATTCGGGCTCTACTGGGCCTCCGGTGCTGGCCTCAGCCACCCCGCTTCCGCGAGGCGTCTCTTGGTGGCTTGGAGCATCTCCTTGTGGTTGGTGTTCCTCTCCTGGAATCCGGGATCGCCCAGTGCCTGAATCGCGCGGACAAGGTAGGCGGCGGCCAACCCTGGGCGTGAGTAGTCAGGGTCCCGCAGACCCTGCTTGGCGAGTTCGCCGAAGAGGCGTTGGTTTTCGGGCTTCTCCATAGAGCGGTTCCTAATAGCGCGCCACATAGACTTCAAGGATGAGAGCAGCTTCCGGTTACCGCTGTGGACGAGCTCGAGGAGTGCTTCGCGAATGACACCGTTAACGACGGAGTCTGCGTCCGGCTGAGCCGCCGTTGCCTGAATCTCGAGCTTGTCTCGGATGAGTCTGAGGTAGTTCGCCTCCCAATCACCGGGTCGTGCATGGGCGAGCTCAAGGAGGTCACGTCGGGGGACACGAGTCTCCGCCTTTTCGTAGTTGGCCTGCGGGCTTCGGTCCATCGTGGCTTCAATGTCTGGCAACAGTGCATCCATGTGCTCAAGAAGAACACGATACGCAGCGTTCCCCCAGCCGAGTCCGAGGTCCTCATTCACCCTACCTGTGCGGAGAACTTCTGCGTACACGGCGGCGCGCTCAAACTCACTCATCCTCGAGAGCGCGATCTCCGCCTCCCAGACCTGCCCCGGAGGCTGGCCGTGTGCCCGAAGGCTCTCGGCAAATGGCGCCGGGTCAAGCCAGCGCCTATAGAACATCGGCCACACGACCTCTTCAACCGCTCCCACTGCGTCGGATCTGCCTGTGTCCAGCGCTTGTTGGAAGTACGCGAGCACTATATCTTGCCGCGGGCCACCCGCTCGCCAGATCTCGTCCTCCACTACGCTCTTGAGGTCATCGCCCAGCGTGTGCGTGGGAGGCGACGAGGCCGTTGCACGGATGGCGCCCAGGGCTAGGAGAAGCGCGGAAAGCGCGACGACGAATAGCTGTGTTTGGCTCTTCATTAGTTCCCCCGGATCCTGAAATAGATCGTTTGCGGCTGGAGCGTACTGCACTCCTTCGCCTGCGGACCGCTCCCGTCGCCGGGCACGGTCAGGTCCCACGCGATCGCGCTGAAGATGTTGAGTCCTGCCGCGGGCACGACCGAGAACACTACAGCGCCCAGTGCCGGATCGCTGCCCGTGATGGTGCCAAACGACGTCGTGACTGGACTTGGGTTTCCATCCCTGTCGGGCTCGTTCGGATCGAGAATCACCGCGCTGGGGTTCCCAGGCGCGGTGTCACCGGGTACCGGTGCGGTCTCCCGCTTGAGTTGGACCGTGAGACCTGTGAAGAGATTCGACGTGGGGAGGCCCCACCTGAACTCCGGGACCAAAGCGTCCGCCGTGAGCGCGAGAACGGTCGGCTGGCCCACCGTTGCGGGGCCAAAGTCATAGATGGGATAGGCTCCCGGGACCCGCTGCCCGCTTGCGGCCTGAAGGCACTTGAGATTGCTGGCAATGCTCGTCCCTGCCGATCGCGTCTCCCATCGAAGCGCGTCGCGCTCGCGCGCATCGGAAACGAGCCAGGAGTCATCGGCCGTCGCGCGTCCGAAGAGGTCAAATTCGGTGTTTTGTCCGTAGAGACGTTGGTGAAACGGGGAGTCGAAGAGCGCCGTGGCGTAGGGATCCGATACTGTCTCGACGTCAGGTAGGCCGTCCCCATCCTGATCGAGGAGCGTGTTCTGCCATGTGTGACGAGCTTCGTGCTTGGCTGTTGCGGCAAGGCAGTGGAACTCACTCCATTGTAGGCCGTGATAGGCTGAAGTTCCGGCGAGGGCGCCATCGCGTCGAATCCACGATGCCCCGGCCGGGATCGCACTGGCGTCGAAACGGATGATCCTCGATCCGCGAGCGACGAAGGCCCATTCGCCGTTGGCGCTGGATCCCCGTTGGATATCGCTGACCGCGTTTCCAACGTCGTTCTCGATGCTCACGGTGCTTGACCGCAAGTCCATGACGCCCTCCCAGGCAATTGCCTCGAGCCAGTCGGGGATGTCGTTTTGCCCGGTTGTGACATCTAGCGTCGCCCCCAGGCCGCGAGTGGTCGTTCGGTCAACCCACTGTTGGACCCGTCCTTGTCCTGGGTCGGATTCCTGCAGACCCTGCGACCGGCCACTGATAGTGGGGACGGCCACGAGATAGGAGTCCCAGGTGGAAATGCGTGAGCCGTCCAGCCTCATGCGCGGTTGTGCGATGCTGTCCAGCGTCATCACCGGCCCGTAGCCCCCAACGAGGACAAAGAGTGTGTTCTGCTTGTTGGCGTAGTCGCCGATCTGTGGGTGGCCGTATTGCGCCAGCACTGTTGCTGCCAATCCGATCTTTTCGGCGTACGAGTACTGAAATATGCCACCTAGGCGGGGGTCGAGCAGTTCGTTGGCCTTCTCTCGCAAGCCGGCATAGCCCCTCGCGGACGAATCCACCGCTCCCGAACCGATCAAGGTCGCGGCGACCCGGGCCTTGCTTCGTTCGACATAGAGCGAATGGCCGGGCGAGTCAGGGTCGGCCACCTTCTCGAGTTTGACGACGGGTTCCGGTACGACGTTCTGCCCGTTTTCGTCGAGGAATTGAATGGTCAGCTTCCTGGGCACGGCGGTATTGGCCGTGGCGCTTGGCACAGCCGCGTTGCCGACTAGTGCGCTCCTGACCAGGCCGGGTCCGCCCGGGACCTGGAACGAGAGACCGCCACTCGCGTCGAGCGTCCTTGCAAACTGCGGTGAGCCCTCGCTCGGAGGCGTCAGTGTCGCCCCGCCCAGGTAGACCCCGCTCGACCCGAGCTGGGTCAGCTCGAGCGTTTGCGCCGGTGAGTAGATTGCGTTGTCTGGCCACCGAGTGTCGAGGTTCACGGTCATCGTGGGAGCGCTGTGAGTGCCGGCACCCATCAAGTACCGGACGTAGATCTGCGTTGGTTGCGTGATGACGATCTCGGGGTTGATCCTCGCATAGTTGCCGTCCAAGATTTCCCCGCCTGTCACGGTGCAGATCGCAAACATCCCGACGAGGTCGTTGTCGAGGGTGGTGAAGGTAGTGTGACCGGACTCCCAGCGCACGCGGTAGGGGGTCGTGCCGATCGACTCCACCAGGATGAAGTACGTCCCCGGGTTGATCGGCGCCTTGGTCAACTCGATCCCCATGTAGCCCCGCTGGCCGCCCGCGGCGTTCAGGGTGAAGCTCGACAGCACGCCGGTGTCGTTGCCTTGCCCATCCTTCTCGCTGTCCACCGGAGCCAATGTGCACCCTCCTGGTGGGGCTTCCGCGGTCAGGTGCTCGGCTCGCGGGCAGGCGTGGACCCGGAATGCGGTTCCCGGGACGGCCTCCCCGTTGGCGTCGACGAGGGACAGGCGGAACGCGCCGTTGCCCCCGACCTCCAGAGCCGCGTCCTGCTGCGTCGCCTCCATCCAGGTCCACGTGCCGCCGAAGCTCCGATAGACGTGCTGCGCGTCGAGGGACGGCTCGTCCTGTCCCGCCGGCATGAGGTAGATCGGGCTTGCCGGGATCGTCGCCGGGATGTCGCTGCCGGACAGGGCGAGGATCACCAGCCGGGGGGTGTCCCCGACGCTGGTCTTCGGCATCGCGCCCTCACCCGCGCCCGGAGAGACGGTCAGCGGCCAGGTGCTCTCGTCCACCCCGAAGCGGGCGTCGTAGTTCTGCTTCTGGACGAGGGCGTGTGAGCTGCCACCCGTGAAGTCCAGGGTGATGGTCTTGCTGACCACGCCGGCACCCCAGTCCGGATCGTTCGGGTACGCCACCGAGAGCGTGGTCGCGAGCGGACCGGACGGCGCCGAGACCCCTTTCTGCCAGGCCACGCTC
>JAKAFI010000325.1 GCA_021818005.1 Acidobacteriota bacterium
CATGGCGATGAACGCGGCCAGCAAGCCGCTCACGGCGTCGCGGACGCCGGCGAGGTGGCGGACGCGGGCGAAGTGGGGCGCGATCAGCACGAGCAGCAGCGGCGAGGGCAGGAAGACGAAGACCGTCGCGAAGACCGCCCCGGCGAGGCCGCCGACCCGATAGCCGATGAACGTCGCGGTGATGATCACCGGACCGGGGGTGATCTGGCCGAGCGCCAGGCCGTCGATGAACTCCTTCGCCGTGAGCCAGTGGTGCGCCGCGCTGCGGACCACGTCCTCGAACATCAGGGCGACCGCGGTGTAGCCGCCGCCGAACGCCAGGAGGTTGATCTTGGCCATCGTCACGCCGAGGACGGGAAACACGGGAGAGAGGAGGCGGGAGACGGGCAGCACCGCGGCGAACCCGAGCGCCACGCCTGCGGTGACCAGCAAGGTTCTCCGGTACCCGCCGTCGGCCGCAACCGGGCCCGTGGCCGGGGGATCGGGTGCGGAGGTCCTCTCCCCGCTCGCCGGCCAGACCCGCCCCATCAGCACGCCGGCGAGCGCGGCGGCGGCGAGCACGAGCAGCGCGCCGGCTCCGGCGAACAGCCCAGCGGCCGCGCCGGCCGCGATGACGAGCCCCTGCCAGTTCCTGACCGCCGGACGCGCCATCGCGAGGATCGACTGAGCGACGATCGCCACCACGGCGGCCCCAACGCCGCGAAACGCCCTGGCCACCAGCGGCAACCCCGCGAAACGGAAGTACGCGGCCGAGAGGGCCAGCATGAGCACGAACGAGGGTGCGACGTACGCCGCCGTCGTCACCGCGGTCCCCTTGCCCCCGTGGAGCCGCCAGCCGACGTGGGCGGCCGTCATGACCGCCACCGGCCCCGGGAGCATCTGGGCGAACGCCAACGACTCGCCGAACTCGCCCTCGGACACCCACCCCTTGTCGAGCACCACGACCTCGCGGATGCGCGCGACGATCGCCGGGCCGCCGTACGAGGTGGCGCCGATCCGGAAGAACGTCCCCGCGAGCCTGGCCAGGCCCACCCGCACGCCGGCCTCCGCTTGCAGCTCCGGCGCCAGTGTGTGGCATCTGCCGGCTCGGGTCAACGCGGCGGCGTGCGCGCCGGGGGCGCGCCGCGGGGCGCTCGCCCGCCCGGCCCGCGCCGGGCCCCCGCGCCGTTCAGACCAGCGTCAGGATCTCGAGGAGGGCGCGCGCGTTGTTGTGACGCGGGTCGCGCGCCGCGTACAAGAGGGTCACCGTGCGCTCGTCCGCGGCGAGGCGCTGCAAGCGGGCGGCGAGCTCGTTGCCGGCCAGCTCCTGCCGGTAGCGCTCGACGAACTCCCGGTAGCGCGGCGGGGCGTGCCCGAACCAGCGGCGCAGGCCATCCGACGGCGCCAGCTCCTTCGCCCACCAATCGACGCGGGCGTCCTCCTTGGCGAGGCCGCGCGGCCACAGCCTGTCCACCAGCACCCGCACCCCATCGTCCGGGTCGAACGGCTCGTAGATCCGCTTGGTCCGCACCACGCCGACCCTCCTCTCGCGACCGGGTCTGCTTGTATCGTCAACAACCCGGGAGGCTCGCGTGTTCCGGGCGGCCGGGCGTGCGGGTACACTGGGCGCGCCACGGACACGGAGGCGCGCGCCGCCGACCCGAGATGGAGACCGACCCCAACGCCGCCGAGCCTCGCCCCGGCAACCCGTCGCGCAGCCGCGACCACTTCCGCTGGGACGAGCGCCACCACCAGCCCCACACCGACATGGGGAAGTGGGAGAAGTTCTTCGCCTCGCGCGCCGACGCCGGCCAGTTCATCCGTCTGCTCGGACGCAACCTCGCCCGGCTCGGGCCGATCGCGCGCCGCTACCGGGCGCTGCTGCGCGCACCGGCGGCGCCGCAGCCGCTGGCCGACGGCGCCTTCGGCGTCGCGGTCTCGCCCACCCGGGAGAGCTGGCCGCGGTATCTCGACCGGATCGGAGAGCTCGGGGCGCGCGCGCTGCTCGTCCGGGTCCCGGCGTGGGCGCCGGAGCCCGTCCTCGCGCTCCACGACGAGTTCGCGCGCCTGCGTCACGAGGGCGTGGCGTTCACCTTCACCCTGCTGCAGAACCGGGAGATGGTGAACGACCCCGGGCGCTGGGGGTCGTTCGTCCGCGACGCCGCCGCCTGTCTCGCCGATCTCGAGCCGTCGTTCCAGCTCGGCCACGCGATCAACCGCAAGAAGTGGGGGATCTGGCACCCGAACGAGTACATCCGCCTGATGGAGCGCGCCGCCGTCGTGCGCGAGGAGTTTCCTGCCGTCCGCTGGATCGGCCCGCCGGTGATCGACTTCGAGTACTACTTCACGACCCACTACCTCGCCGGCCCGCGGCCGTTCGACTTCGACGGCATCGCGGCGCTGCTGTACGTGGACCGGCGCGGGTCGCCGGACAACGTCCAGTACGGCCACTTCGACCTCTACCGCAAGATCCTGCTGCTGCGGGCCGTGGTCGCGTCGTGCGGCCACCCCGACGTCCCGATCCACCTCACCGAGTTCAACTGGCCGCTGCTCGGCTCCGGCAAGCACTCGCCCGCCGGCGAGCACGTCCAGACCGACGAGGAGCGCCAGGCGCGCTACCTCGCCATCTACGACCTCACCGCGGCCGCGACCGGAGAGGTCGCGAGCGTCTTCTGGTGGCAGCTGGTGGCCCGCGGGTACGGTCTGCTCGACGAGGACGATGCGTGGACCGAGCGGCGCGCCTACCGGGCGCTCCGCCACCTGCTCAGCCGTGCTCGGGGCCGCGCCATCCACCGCCTCCCCGAGCGCCTGCGCCCGCTGCGCGGCTTCCTCATGCAGGGGGACGACTCGATCGAGGCGTTCGTCTATACCTCCGGGCGCGCGCTCCGGCTCGATCCGGCGCTGGCGGCCGCAGGCGCGACCACCCTCATCGGCGAGCCGATCGGCACCTCGGGCCTCGCGGCCGGTCCCGACCCGGTCTACGTCGAGCTCGGCACCGCCGAGCCGGCGGCCGCGCTCGACGTCCTCGCCCACGCCTCGGCCCGCGCGCGACGGCCGTGAGAGCAGAGGGGAAGAGGGAAGACGGGAAAGGGAAAACGGGAAACGGTAGAGAAAGCAGAAGGACGGTATTGGTACTTCCTCTACCCTCTACCCTCTACCTTCTTCCCGGTAAGGGAGCGGGCGACGCTACAGCTCGATGTCGGAGACGGACTTGAGCAGGCGCTCGAGGCGGGCGCGGACCTCGGCCCGCTCGGTCTCGAGCTCCGTGATCCGGCCGGCGAGCTCGGCGTTCGCCTCCCCGCCCTCGTGCAGCCGGCGGTTCTCCTCCTCGAGCTCGGCGACGCGGGCGCGCAGCTCGTTGTGGGCCCCGATCAGCTTCTCGATACGTTCCTCAAGAGCGGCGAAGACGTCCATGCGGCCTCCCTACGAAAAGCTCACCGCGAGTTCGCGGG
>JAKAFI010000039.1 GCA_021818005.1 Acidobacteriota bacterium
CATCCCGATCCAGCAGATCAACGAGGCGTACGAGCGCATGCTCAAGGGCGACGTGCGCTACCGCTTCGTCATCGACACCGCGAGCCTGACGAGCGCCTGACGGCGGCTCGTGGCGCCGCACCGGGCGAGCGCCCGCGGCCGCCCGGGTATGATGCGCGGATGCGAACCTCGTTGCGGATCGTGGCGACGGTCGGTGCGGTGCTGACGGCGGCGGCGGCGCTGGCGGCGACGGCGCCGCCGCAGCCCGCCGGCGTGCTCGTCAAGGCGGCCGAGGCGCGGGCCGAGCACGGCGGCAAGAACGTGCTCGTCCTCTTCCACGCCTCGTGGTGCGGCTGGTGCAAGCGCCTGGAGAGGTACCTCGCCGAGCCCGCGGTGCGCTCGCGTATCGACGCGAGCTACGAGGTGGTGTGGCTCGACGCGCTCGAGCGCCCGGCCGCGGCGAGCCTCGAGAACCCCGGTGCGCGCGCGCTCATGGCCAAGTGGGGGGGCTCCAAGGGGCTGCCGTTCATGGTCGTGCTCTCGCCCGGCGGCGACACGCTCGCCGACTCCGGCTCGATCGGCTTCCCTTCCACGCCCGCCGAGGTCAACGCCTTCCTCGACCTGCTGCGCGCGACCGCGCCTCGTCTGGGTCCCGGCGACCTCGACGTCCTCCGCGCCCGTTTGGGCGCGCGCTAGAACCGGCCGTCGCAGCGACTGGCCCGCGGGGCGGGACCCGTGTACGATGACCGGCGGCGCTTCGATGCGGCCGCGGCGTGCGTGCTCGGGCCCGGCCCGGCGCGCACGGCGCGATGGCAGGGGGGTGGCACGATGAGGTGGACGGTGCGCGTCGTCGTCGTTGGCTCGCTGCTGCTGGCCGTGGCGGCCGCCCGGCCCGTCGCGGCCCAGGGCGCCGCCGAGGCGGCGCTCGTCAAGGTCGGGGAGCGCGCGCCCGACTTCTCGCTCCCGGGCGCCGACGGCACGAGCTACCACCTCGCCGAGCTGCGCGGCCGCAGCAACCTCGTCCTCGTCATCTTCCGCGGCGTCTGGTGAGTATGGTGCCGCATGCAGCTCGGCGAGCTGCAAGAGAACCTGCAGGCGTTCCACCAGCTCGGCACCGAGGTATGGGCGATCGATTCGACCGAGCCGGTCGCCAAGCTCGCCACCTACGCGCAGGTGCGCGGGTTCACCTTCCCGCTCCTGGCCGACGACGCGCTCGCGGTCACCAAGCGCTACGGCGTGCTCAACGTCGCGCAGCCGCTGATGGCCTACCCGGCGACGTTCGTCGTCGACCGCCGCGGCGTGGTCCGCTACGCCCGCGTCGACGTCGACTTCACCAAGCGGCCGCCGGTGACCGACCTGCTCGCTGTGGTCCGGGGCCTGGCGAAGTAGGCCGGGCCGCCGGTCACGCCCGCGCGGCGGCACGGGCGGCGCGCACGTACAGCAGGGCGCTCGCGACCGCGAACGCGGCGAGGCCGAGCTGGAGCGCCGTCATCCCCGCCCACACCGTGACGTCGCGGTCGCCGTGCAGGAACTCGACGGCGAAGCGCAGCAGCGCGTAGCCGCCGAGGTGGAGCCAGAACACCTTGTCCCAGCCGCCGCCGCTGGCGCGCAGCGAGCGCAGCAGGCGGAGCACGACCCAGGCCAGGAGCAGGTCCCCGAGGCTCTCGTACAGCTGCGTCGGGTGCAGCGGCACCGTGACCGAGGCCGACGCGTTCGTGAAGCCGTGGCTGACGCTCCACACCCACGCCTGGCTCGGCACCAGGTGGTCGCGGACGAAGCCGGGCACCAGCGTGCCGAACTTCGGCTCGGAGACCCCCCACGGCAGCGTCGTCGGGATCCCCCACGCGTCGCCGTTGAGGAAGCAGCCGACGCGCCCGATCGCCTGGCCGACCAGGATCGCCGGGCTCGCGTTCGCGAAGTAGACCCAGAAGTCGGCGTGACGGCGGCGGAAATAGAGGACCGCCGCGAGCACGCCGCCGGCCAGGCCGCCGGTGATCGACAGCCCACCGTCCCAGAAGCGGAAGAACGAGAGCGGGTCGGAGAGGAGGGCGTCGAGGTCCCAGAAGACGAAGTGCGACAGCCTCGCCCCGAGCAGCGCCCCGAGCAGGATCCACACCAGCGCGTCCTCGAACACCGTGGCGTCGAGCCCGCCGCGGCGGATGCTGCGCACCGCCAGCAGGTAGGCGGTCGCGATCGCGATGACGAAGTAGAACCCCTCGTAGTAGTAGAACACCCTGAAGCCGAGGTTCAGGTCGATCGGGAACATGCGCTCTCCGTGACAGGGGCCGTGGCGGCCGCGGGCGCGACCCGCTCCCGGGCCGGCACGCGCCACAACACCCTGGGCCGCAAGGATAGTCCGTGCGCCCCCACCGGCCAACCGGCTCCCGGCCGCCGGCGCCGCCGAGCATACCCGAGACGACGCGGGCGGGGAGTGCCCCCCGCCCGCGCCTGCCGCTTCTCGCGTCTCGGTTCAGCTGCAGCTCGGGAACTTGACGCTCTTTACGTAGGTGTGCCAGTTGAACGTGCCCGAGCTGCCGAGGTACTCCTGCGTGTACCAGAACGTGCAGTCGTCCTTGGGGTCGATGCTCATCGTCGAGTAGTCGCCCCAGCGGTTCAGGTTCGGCAGCTGCGAGCCGCTGCCGTTCAGGATCGCGGACTCCGTCTCCATCGTCCCGAGCGGGTCAGTGGGCACGCGGCCGGTGTAGAAGATCGACGGGTAGAGCGATTTGCTGTTCGACTCGCTGTAGCCGAGGAGCATGTCGCCCACCTTGTCCATCCCGATGCTCCCCATCCAGCGGAAGTTCGTATTCGGCGCGAACGTGCCCTGCTGGTGGAGGCTCGGCGTGAAGTTGGACACGCGCAGCTCGTACCAACGCACGGCGGTGTAGGTCGAGCGCTTGTTGCTCCCCACGTTGACCGAGTGGTTGACCACCAGCGACTCCTGCCCGCTGCCGAGGTTGCGGTAGGCGAGGCGGTACATCATGCGGTCGCCGAGGGAGTCGAGCTTCTGCCGGGTGCCCGGCTGCGGGATGCAGGCGCCGCCGCCACACGCCTGGTTGTACGACGCCACCGTGATCGCGCTCGGACCGGTGAGCGTCGAGTTGGCGGGCGTCGCGAAGTCGACGTGGAACTTGTACACGTTGAGGGTCGTGCTGCTGCCGAGGCCGACGAAGTAGTTCGGCGAGCCGGCCGGCGGCTGGTTGCTGCCGTCGAGGTCGGAGGGGAGCAGCGCGCCGTTGCTCGAAGAGAGCTGGAAGCACACCGACCCGGGGTTGGCCGCCCCGGCGAGCATCGCGCTGCGGTCGAACGCGCACACCTTCGGCCCCGCGAACGTCGTTCCGTTGTTGAAGATGTTGAACGACGCGTAGTAGGCGTCCGGCCACACGCCGAACTTCGGATAGTCGTTGAAGCCGTTCCCGAACGAGTAGGCGTAGCGGTACCAGGCCCCGGTGGCGTCGGACGTCTGAGAGATCGCGACGCACTGGTAGTACGGAGGACCACCGCTCACCGAGAACTGCGACATCAGCCAGCGGTTGGCCGCCTTGTCGTAGAGCACGATCGGGTCGCCGTCGTTGTTGGTCGCGCAGTTGCCGCCGGTGAAGCCGCTCCAGATCGTGTTCCCCGCCGCGCCGCCCGAGGCCGGGTAGATCTGCGCGCAGGTGTCGGCGTCGAACACCGCGAACGCCTCGTTGACCCACTGCACGTACTGGTGCGTCCCCGTCGCCGGGTCGTAGCCGACCGACCCCTCGGTGTCGGGGGGCGCCGCGTTGACCGCGTAGCCGTTGCCGAGACCGACCCCTTCGAAGCCGAGGCCGCCGCTCGCCGAGACCAGCGGCAGCACTTGCGACTGCTGTGCGCCGTCGCTCACGTTTGAGCTGCGCGGTCCCACCGGCCGCAGCGGGATGCTGCGCTGTCCGGGCTCGCGCTCCACCGGGACGATCTGCCGCAGCGGCGGCGAGACGTCGTGCCCGACGAGGACCAGCGCGCCGGGGTTCCCGGCCCGCTGGGCCAGCGCCGCCGGCGCCCAGAGCACCCCGGCCGCGCCCGCGAGCAGCGAGCACACCACCGTTGTCGACACCTTGCCTCTCATCGCTGGATCTCCTTTCCCGAGCCCGCGTGGTGCGCGGGCCGAGTTCCCCCCCAAGCCATCTCGGTCTGCATTCGTCTGTAAACCAGTCGATGGCAACACATGAGATGAAATCTGAATTCCGTCCGCAACTCCTGCCGCGCCGGCAGCCAGCCGAGGAACCCGTCCCGCCGTTGCGGCACGGCGTGCGGGCGGCGGGCGCCGGCCTTGACGGCATGCGCGGCGGCGATATCCTCGCGTCGGAAGATCGAACGGTCCAGCCGCGGCGGCGGCCGCCGAGGTTCTCGCCAGGCCACGACAAGGAGCGTCAATGGGTGCGCGCCTCTCCGACGTGAAGCGGTACCTGCTCTCCGGAGTCTCCTACGCGATCCCGTTCGTGGCGTGCGGCGGCATCATGATCGCGGCCGCGATTGCGTTCGTCCCGATGACCGCCGCCGGCCCCGATTTCTCGCACGCGCCGTTTCTCAAGATGATCCTCGACATCGGCACCGCGGCGTTCTCGTTCCTGGTGCCGGTGCTGGCGGGGTACGTCGCGTTCGGCATCGCGGACCGGCCCGGCCTCGTCCCCGGCTTCGTCGGCGGCTACGTCGCCAACCAGGTCGGCGCCGGCTTCCTCGGCGGGCTCGTCGCCGGGCTGCTCGCCGGGTTTGTCGTCTACTGGATCAAGAAGCTCAAGGTCCCGGCGGCGCTGCGTCCGGTGATGCCGATCCTCGTGATCCCGGTGGTGTCGGCGTTCGCCGTCGGGTTCGTGATGTACCGGGTCGTCGGGCTCCCGATCAAGGACGCGATGGCGTTCCTCACGCGCTGGCTCGCCACGATGGGCACGGGGAACAGCGTGCTGCTCGCGATCGTCCTCGGCGCGATGATCGCGTTCGACATGGGCGGCCCGGTCAACAAGGTCGCGTTCTTCTTCGGCGCCGCGATGATCAAGGAGGGGAACTTCGCGGTCATGGGCGCGTGCGCCGCCGCGATCTGCATCCCGCCGATCGGGCTCGGCCTCGCCACGGTGCTCGGGCCCCGGCTGTGGGGCGACGAGGAGCGCGAGGCCGGGTACGCCGGCCTGGCGATGGGGATGATCGGGATCACCGAGGGGGCGATCCCGTTCGCCGCCGCCGACCCGGTGCGCGTGATCCCGACGATCATGGTCGGCTCGAGCCTCGGCTCGGTCATCGCGATGCTGGGCGGCGTCGGCGACCACGCCCCGCACGGCGGCCCGATCGTGCTGCCGGTCGTGGACCACCGCCTCGCGTACGTCGCCGCGATCGCGGCCGGCTCGCTGTTCGTCGCGCTCGCCATCAACGCATGGAAGGCGCTCGCCGCCCGCCGCGAGGAGGTGCGATGAAGATCGTGGCCGTCACCGCGTGCCCCACCGGGGTCGCCCACACCTACATGGCGGCCGCGCGCCTGGAGAAGGCCGCGGCCCGCCTCGGGCACGCGATCAAGGTCGAGACGCAGGGTTCGATGGGGATCGAGAACGCGCTCTCGGCCGACGACGTCGCCGGCGCCGATGTCGTGCTCCTCGCCGCCGGGATCGCCGTGCGCGACCGCGAGCGCTTCGCCGGCAAGCGGGTCGTCGAGGTCGCGGTGCAGGACGCGATCAAGGACCCTGACCGCATCATCGCCGGGCTCGGCGGCGCGTGAGCCGCGAGCTCTCCTTCCGCTTCCCTCTCCCGCTCGGGCTGCACGCCCGGCCCGCCTCGCTGCTGCGCGACGCGGCGTGCGCCTTCACCTCGGCAGTCACGCTCGTCAACCGGCGCAGCGGCCGCCGCGCCGACGCCAGGAGCGTCCTCGCGCTCGTCGCCTCGGCCACCCGCGAGGGCGACGAGTGCGCGCTCCTCATCGCCGGTGAGGACGAGGACGCCGCCGGCGACGCGCTGCGCCGCCTCGTCGCGACCGAGCTGCCGCTGTGCGACGAGGGCGTGACGGCGGCGCCGCCCGCGGGCGGCGAGCGCCCGCTGCCACGCGCCCTGCGCGGCGACCATGTGTCGGTCCTGCGCGGCACGGCCGCGAGCGGCGGGATCGGGCGGGCGGCCGCGCTCGTCGTGACGCCGTGGCAGGGGTTCGGCGAGCTCGACGCCGGCGCGCGCGGCACGCCGGACGAGGAGATGGCCAAGATCGCAGGCGCGCTTGCCGCGGCCGGCGCCGAGCTGCGGTCGGCCGGTGCGGCCGCCGCCAACGACACCGTGCGCGCGGTGCTGCGCGCCCACCTCGCGATCGTCGAGGACCCCGAGTTCTCTGCGCGGATCGCCGCGGAGGTGGGCAGCGGCGCGACGGCCGCCCGGGCCGTCGTCACGGTCGCGCAGCGGTTCGCCGCGGCGCTCGCCGGGTCGGGGAGCGCGGTGCTCGCCGAGCGCGCGCTGGACCTGCGCGACGTGGCCGCGCGCCTCGTCCACACCCTTGCCCCCGGCGCGGCCGAGGAGCGCATCGCCCTCGCGCGCGACGCCGTGGTCGTCGCCGAGACGCTCAGCCCGGCGCAGTTCCTCGCCCTCGACACGACGCGCCTCAAAGGGTTGGTGCTCGCGAGCGCCGGCGTCACCTCGCACACCGTCGTCCTGGCCCGCGCTGCCGCCGTCCCGTGCGTGACCGGCGTCGCCGGCGCTGCGGCGATCGCCGACGGCGCTGAGGTGATCGTCGACGGCGAGCGCGGCCTTGTCGTCGCCGGTCCCTCGCCCGAGGTGGCGGCGTTCTACGCCGGCGAGGCGACGGCCTTGGGGGCGATCCGCGCCCGCCTCGCGGCCGCCGCGGGGCGCGACGCCGTCACCGCCGACGGCCGCCGCGTCGAGGTCGCCGCCAACGTCGCCTCGCTCGCCGAGGCCCGCCTCGCCCTCGCCGCCGGCGCGGAGGGGATCGGTTTGTTCCGCACCGAACTGCTCTTCATGGACCGCGCATCGCCGCCGTCCGAGGACGAGCAGGCGGAGGTGTACGCCGAGGTCGCGCGCCTGGCCGCCGGGCGCCGGGTGATCATCCGCACGCTCGACGCCGGCGGCGACAAGCCGATCCCCTACCTCGGCCTGCCGCGGGAGCGCAACCCGTTCCTCGGCTGCCGCGCGGTCCGGATGTACGAGGCGCACCCGGCGATCGTCGCAGCGCAGATCCGCGCGATCGCCCGCGCCTCGGCGCGCGGCCGCGTCGAGCTGATGTTCCCGATGGTGAGCTCGGCGGCCGAGGCGGGCGCGCTGCGCCGGCTCGTCGCCGCCGAGATGGCGGCGCTCGCCGCCGCCGGCGTCCCGTTCGACCCGGCGATGCCGGTCGGCGTCATGGTCGAGGTGCCGTCGCTCGCGTTCGTGCTCGATCAGGCGGCGTCCGCGGCGGATTTTTTCAGCATCGGCTCCAACGACCTGCTGCAGTACCTGCTCGCCGTCGACCGCGACAACCCCGCGGTCGCGCGCCTGTACGACCCGTTCGAGCCGGCGTTCGTGCGCGCGCTCGCCGCCGTGTGCGGCGCGGCGCGCGCGGCCGGCCGCCGGATCGGGCTGTGCGGCGAGCTCGGCGCCGACCCGCTCGCGACGCCGTTGCTCGTCGGGCTCGGCCTCGACGAGATCAGCGTCGGCGGCGCGAGCGTCCCCGCGGTCAAGGCCGCGATCGCGCGCTGCGCTACGACCGAGTGCCGCGAACTGCTCGCACGGGCGACGCAGCAGACGAGCGCGGCGGACGTCGAACGGTTGCTGCGGGCGTTCGCCGCGCGCACGGCCGGCCGCGACCTGCTCGCCGCGGAGTTCGTGCGCCTCGGCTCGGAGGCGCGCTCGAAGGACGAGGCGATCCGGGAGCTGATCGGTCTGCTGCGCGCCGCGGGGCGCGTCGGCGAGCCGGACGCGGTCGAGGACGCGGTGTGGCAGCGCGAGGCGACGTACTCGACCGGGGTCGGGTTCGGCGTCGCGATCCCGCACGGCAAGACCGACGCGGTGCTCGCGACCTCGATCGCGGTCGCGACCTACCCGGACGGCGTGCCGTGGGGGTCGCTCGACGGCGAACCGGTCACGCTGGCGATCCTGGTCGCGGTGCGCGCGAGTGACCCGGGCGAGACGCACCTGCGGACGATCGCCGCGCTGTCGCGGCGGCTGATGGATGATGACGTGCGCACCGCGCTGCTGGCCGCCGCGAACGCGGACGAGGTGGTCGCGCGGCTGCGCGGCGCCGTGGAGACGCCGTGAGATTTCGCACCACGGGAGAGGCAAGGAGGTAGGTCATGCGGACGGCAACGATCATCTTCGCAGGCTCGATGCTGGCGGCGTGCGTCGCGACGGCGGGGGACGCGCCGCCGCTGCCCGCCACCCCTCCCGACGTCTACGTCATCGCCACCTCCCACCTCGACACGCAGTGGCGGTGGACGATCCAGGACACGATCGACGACTTCCTCCCGCTGACGATGCGCGGCAACTTCGCGCTGTTCGAGAAGTACCCCGGCTACGTCTTCAGCTTCGAGGGAGCGTTCCACTACATGCTGATGCGGGAGTACTACCCGGCGGAGTTCGCGCGCCTCAAGGCGTACGTCAAGGATGGGCGCTGGAAGGTGGCCGGGAGCTGGGTCAACGCGGTCGACACCAACATCCCCTCCCCCGAGTCGCTGATCCGCCAGACCCTCTACGGGAACGGGTTCTTCCGCCGCGAGCTCGGCGTGACCTCGCGCGACGTCTTCCTCCCCGACTGCTTCGGCTTCGGCTTTGCCCTGCCGGCGGTGGCCGCGCACTGCGGCCTCGTCGCGTTCTCGACGCAGAAGCTCACCTGGGGCAGCTCGATCAAGATCCCGTTCGACGTCGGCGTGTGGGAGGGGGTCGACGGCTCCAGCCTGATCGCGGCGCTCAACCCCGGCGACTACGCCTCCGAGCTGGCGGGGAACATGACGCTCGACCCCGAGCTCTACGCCGTCACCGACCGCCAGGTCGCGCTCACCGGCGTGCCGGTCGCGTTCAAGTACTTCGGCACCGGCGACGTCGGCGTGCCGCCGATCGACTCCTCGGTGGCGTGGCTGCAGCAGAGCCTGGCCGGCCCCGGCCCGGCGCGGGTGCACAGCGCTGCACCCGACGAGATGGCGCTCGCGATGATGGCGAGCCACGGCGGCCGCGCGCCCGAGGGTCTGCAGCGCTACCGCGGCGAGTTCCTGCTCACCCGCCACGGCACCGGCTGCTACACCTCGCAGGCCGCGATGAAGCGCTTCAACCGCAAGAACGAGCGCCTCGCCGACGACGCCGAGAAGGCGGCCGTCGCCGCGTGGTGGCTCGGCGGGATCGCCTACCCGCGCGAGCGGCTCGACGACGCCTGGCTGCGCGTCCTCTGGCACCAGTTCCATGACGACCTCACCGGCACCTCGATCGCCGGCGCGTACGTGTTCTCCTGGAACGACGAGACGATCGCCGGCAACGAGTTTGCCGACGTGCTCTCGCAGGGGGTCGGCGCGGTGGCGACCGCGCTCGACACGCGCGGCGGCGGCGCTGCGCTCGTTGTCTTCAACCCCCTCGCGGTCGCGCGCGAGGACGCGGTCGAGGCCGACGTGCGCTTCCCCGGCGCCGCCCCGCGCGTGGTGCGCGTGACCGGTCCCGACGGCCGCGAGGTGCCGGCGCAGGTCGACTCGACCGACGGAGACGTGGCCCACGTCGTCTTCGTCGCCCGCGTGGCGCCGCTCTCGTTCTCGACGTTCACCGTGTCGCCGGCACCCGCGCCCGCTGCCGCGCCGGCCGGCCAGCTCAAGGTCAGCCAGAACAGCCTCGAGAACGCCCGCTACAGCGTCCGCCTCGACGCGGCCGGCGACGTCGCCTCGGTGTTCGACAAGACGCTCGGCCGCGAGCTGCTCGCCGCGCCGCTCGCGCTCCAGCTCATCGACGACCGGCCGCTGCGCTGGCCCGCGTGGGAGATCCAGTACGACGCGATCGCCGCACCGCCGCGCGCCACGGTCGCCGGCCCCGCCGCGGTGCGGGTCGTCGAGGACGGCCCGGCGCGCGTCGCCCTCGAGGTCGTGCGCCACGCCGCGGGCTCGACCTTCACACAGCGGCTCAGCCTCGCCGCCGGCGGCGCCGGCGACCGCCTCGAGATCCGCAACGACATCGACTGGCGCACGAAGGAAACGTTGCTCAAGGCGGCGTTCCCGCTCGCCGCCGCGAACGAGATGGCGACGTACGACCTCGGCCTCGGCACCGTGCAGCGCCCGACCGATCGCCCCAACCGGTACGAGGTGCCGGCGCAGGAGTGGGCCGATGTCACCGACGCCTCCGGCGGGTTCGGCGCCGCCGTGCTCAACGACAGTCGCTACGGCTGGGACCGCCCGGACGAGCACACCCTCCGCCTCACCCTGATTCACACGCCGCGCGTCCCCCCGGGCACCAGCTGGCCGCTCGAGCAGGGTTCCAACGACCTCGGGCACCACCGCGTCCTCGTCGCGCTCGCCGGGCACGCCGGCGACTGGCGCTCCGGGCGCGTCGTTCGGGCGGGCGACCGCCTCAACCAGCCGCTGCTCGCCTGGCAGGCGCCGGCGCACCCCGGCCCGCTCGGGCGCTCGTTCGAGCTGCTGCGCCTGAGCACCCGCGACGGCGGCGAGGCGCCGGTCGCGGTGCGGGCGCTCAAGCTCGCCGAGGCCGGCGACGAGGTCGTGGTCCGCCTGCAGGAGATCGCGGGCGCGCCGGCCGATGGCGTCCACCTCTCGTTCGCCCGGCCGGTGCTCGCCGTGCGTGAGCTGGACGGTGCGGAGGAGCCGATCGCCGAGCATGGCGGCGGCGCGATCCCGCCGGCCGCCCCGCCCCGCCTCGCGCTCGAGCGCGGCGAGGTGGTGCTCGACTTCCTCCCCTACCGCCCGCGCACGCTCGCGCTGCGCCTCGCGGCGGCGCCCACGAGCGTCGCACCGCCGCGCGCCGTCCCGCTTGTGCTCCCGTTCGACCGCACCGGGATCACGGCGGACGACGCCCGCACCGACGGCGACTTCGACGGCGAGGGACACACGGTCGCCGGCGAGCTGCTCCCCGCCACCGTCGTCTCGGCCGGGATCCCGTTCCGCACCGGGCCGCGCGAGCCGGGCCGCGCCAACGTCCTCGACGGCCGCGGCCAGACGCTGAGCCTGCCCGCCGGCGGGTTCAACCGCGTCTACCTGCTCGCCGCCGCCGTTGGCGGCGACCGCCTCGCGACGTTCGCGGTGGACGGCGTCCCCGTGCGCGTGCTCGTCCCCGACTGGGCCGAACCGGTCGGGCAGTGGAACAGCCGCGTTGTCGCCGGCGCGATCGTGCAGGATCCGGCCCGCATCGCGCCCGCGTACGCCAAGACCGTCCCGGTCGGCTGGGTCGGCAACCACCGTCACGACGACCGCGGCGAGAACGAGGCCTACGTCCTCACCCAGTTCTTCCGCCTGCGCCTCGACCTGCCGCCCGGCGCGCGCACCGTGACGCTGCCCGACGACGGCCACGTCCGCATCCTCGCCGCCACCGCCGCCAGCAACCAGGACGATGACGTGATCGCGGCGCAACCGTTCACCGATCCGACCACCGGGACCGTCGTGCACTTCGCGGCGCCGCAAGGGATCTTCATCGGCCGCACGGTGGTCGAGCTCACCTCGCCGAACCCCGGTGCGACGATCCGCGTCACGCTCGACGGCCGCGAGCCGACCGCCTCTTCGCCCGCCTACACCGGGCCGATCACCCTCGAGCGCACGACCACCGTGAAGGCGCGCGCGTTCGCCCCCGGCCTCGACGACCGCTTCGTCGCCACCGCGACGTACACCAGGGTGGAGCCGAAGCCGGCCGCGGCCGTCGCCGCGGCCGCGCTCGCGCCCGGCCTCGCCTGCCGCACGTACGCCGGCGACTGGCGCACGCCGCCCGACTTTGCCGCGCTCAAACCGACCGGCGAGCTGACGCTCGCGAGCGTCGGTCCCCCCGCCCTCCCCTCGCTCGAGCACTTCGGCATGGCGTGCACCGGCTACCTCGACGTGCCGGCCGACGGGCTCTACACCTTCAAGCTGCGCTCCGAGGACGGCAGCGCACTGCGCCTCGACGGCGACCTCGTCGTCTTCAACGAGAGCCCCGACTTCATCAGCCGCTTCGGCAAGGCGGCGCTCAAGGCCGGGCTGCACACGGTCGAGGTGGACTACGTGCATCGCAATTTTGTCGCCGGTCTCGTGCTGGCGATGGAGGCGCCGGGCCAACCGCTCGCCGAGGTCCCCGCGAGCCGGCTGTTCCACCTGCGACCGGCGACGTAGCGGCGCTCGACGCGCGGCCGCGGTGTCACGGCGGGCTCGCAACGAGGCACAATGGGTGCGTCGCGTGGGCCGGCCCGCACGGCGGCGCGCTGGGCCGGCGGGTGGCGAAGGAGGCGGCGATGGTCCAGTCACAGCTGTTCGAGGCGGCGCAGGGCAAGGAGGTCGAGGTGCTCCTGGCCGGCCAGCAGGGCCGCATCGCGGGTACCCTGGTGTCCGTCGCACCCGACGCCCTCCAGCTTCGGGACGGGCCCGACGACGTGTGGGTGAGCCTGGCGGCGGTCGTCGCGGTCAGGGTCCACGCTCGCGCGCCGGAGACGACGAGCGCTGGCTCGAAGCGCACCGCGCCGGCAATGCGATCCGTCACGCTCTATTGCCGGCAGTGCGGCTACGAACGGGTCGGCCGCGAGCCCGCCTCCGGGGAGGAGCCGCAACCCGCGGGCGCAGGAGCGGGCGCGACGGCCGAGACGTGCCCCGTGTGCGGCTCCACCCGCTGGACGCGCGAGCGCCCGCAGCCGTAGCCCTCGCCGCGACCGACGCGAGCGCGCGGCCGCGGGCCGCATCACCCGGCCGACAGCACGACCGACCCGGCGCCGAACCTGGCTCGCCCCGAGCCGCTCCGCGCCAACGCCGCCCGCAACAACCCCTGAGGGCGTCGTCGCGGCGCCGGGCCGCCGGCCGGCCGGCACCCCGGCCGAGGCGGGAACCGCGGTGGCGGACCGTCCTGGCCGCCAACGCCGTCGGGCCCCGGGGCACGCTAAGCCTCCGGGCGACCGCGACCGCCCCCGCCGGCTTCCTCAGGCGCGACGGACCAGGCCATTGTCAGACAGAGGCTTACACGCCATCGTCAAGGGAGCCGCGCTGGCCGGCGGCGGCCTCGGACGCAGCTGGACGGCATCTGGATTCTTGACAGAGTCTAACTTGAGACATAGACTAAGTTCATGGAACACGACCCCGCCGATCTCCTCCGCCGCCACGGTGTCCAGGTCACGGCGCAGCGTTTGGCCGTTCTGGCGGCGGTGTCGCAGCGGCCGCACGGCACGGCGAGCGAGATCGCGGCGCTCGTGCGCGCCGAGATCGTCGTCATCTCCCGCCAGGCGGTGTACGACGCCCTCGGCCTCCTCGCCGACGAGGGCCTCATCCGGCGCGTCCAGCCGGCCGGGTCGCCGGCGCGCTACGAGGGCCGGACCGGAGACAACCACCACCACCTGATCTGCCGCACGTGCGGCCGGATGGTCGATGTCGACTGCGCCGTCGGCGCCGCACCGTGCCTGACCCCCGCCGACGACGCGGGCTACGAGATCGACGAGGCCGAGGTGATCTACTGGGGCCGCTGCCCCGACTGCCTCGCCCGCGACCCGAACCGCTCGGGGACCGGAGAGGCGGCCGGACTCGCCCCGCCCGTGGCCCACACGAGCGGCGACGACGACGCGGCCCAAGTAACAGCTCACGAACAGACCGATCAAGCAAAAGGAGAGCCGACATGTCAGACGATGCCAGCAAGTGCCCGGTGATAGGCGGACATCACGCGAACGCAAGGACCAACCAGGAGTGGTGGCCGAACCAGCTCAACCTGAAGGTGCTCCACCAGAACTCTCCCCTGTCCAACCCGATGGGCGAGGGGTTCAACTACGCCGAGGAGTTCAAGAAGCTCGATCTGGGCGCCGTGAAGAAGGACCTGGTCGCGCTGATGACCGATTCGCAGGCGTGGTGGCCCGCCGACTTCGGCCACTACGGGCCGCTGTTCATCCGGATGGCGTGGCACAGCGCCGGCACCTACCGCATCGGCGACGGCCGCGGCGGCGCCGGCCGCGGCAACCAGCGCTTCGCCCCCCTCAACAGCTGGCCGGACAACGTGAACCTCGACAAGGCGCGCCGGCTGCTGTGGCCGATCAAGCAGAAGTACGGGCGCAGGATCTCGTGGGCCGACCTGATGATCCTCGCCGGCAACTGCGCCCTCGAGTCGATGGGGTTCAAGACGTTCGGCTTCGGCGGCGGGCGCGAGGACATCTGGGAGCCGGAGGAGGGCCTCTACTGGGGCAAGGAGGACACCTGGCTCGGAGACCAGCGCTACAGCGGCGACCGCGAGCTGGAGAACCCCCTCGCCGCCGTGCAGATGGGGTTGATCTACGTCAACCCGGAAGGGCCCAACGGGAACCCGGATCCCGTCGCCGCGGCCAGGGACATCCGCGAGACGTTCGCGCGCATGGCGATGAACGACGAGGAAACGGTCGCGCTCATCGCCGGCGGCCACACCTTCGGCAAGACGCACGGCGCCGGCGACCCGGCGCTGGTGGGCCCCGAGCCGGAGGCCGCCCCGATCGAGGAGCAGGGCCTCGGCTGGAAGAGCCGCTTCGGCACCGGCAAGGGCGATGACACCATCGGCGGCGGCCCGGAGGTCACCTGGACGACGACCCCGACGAAGTGGAGCAACAACTTCTTCGCGAACCTGTTCGGCTTCGAGTGGGAGCTGACCAAGAGCCCGGCCGGCGCGCAGCAGTGGACCCCGAAGGGTGGGGCAGGCGCCGGCACGGTGCCGTACGCGCACGACCCGGCCAAGCGGCGCGCCCCGGCGATGCTGACCACCGACCTCGCCCTGCGCTTCGACCCGGCCTACGAGAAGATCTCGCGGCGCTTCTACGAGCATCCCGACCAGTTCGCCGACGCGTTCGCCCGCGCGTGGTTCAAGCTGACGCACCGCGACATGGGCCCGCGTTCGCGCTACCTCGGTCCCGAAGTGCCCAAGGAAGAGCTGATCTGGCAGGATCCGGTCCCCGCCGTCGATCACCAACTCATCGACGCCAAGGACATCGCCGCGCTCAAGGCCAAGATCCTCGCCTCGGGGCTGTCGATCTCCGAGCTCGTCGCCACCGCCTGGGCGTCGGCGGCCACGTTCCGCGGCTCCGACAAGCGCGGCGGGGCGAACGGGGCGCGCATCCGTCTCGCGCCGCAGAACGGGTGGGCCGTCAACGAGCCGGCCAAGCTGGCGAAGGCGCTCGCGACGCTCGAAGGGATCCAGAAGGCGTTCAACGCCGCCCAGTCCGGCAGGAAGAGGGTCTCGCTCGCCGACGTGATCGTCCTCGGCGGCGGCGCCGCCGTTGAGCAGGCCGCGAAGGCCGCCGGCCACGAGGTGACGGTCCCCTTCGCTCCCGGCCGTACGGACGCGTCGCAGGAGCAGACCGACGTCGACTCGTTCGCGGTGCTCGAGCCGGTCGCGGATGGGTTCCGCAACTACCTCAAGAGCGAGGTCGGCGTGCCGGCGGAGGAGCTCCTCGTCGACAAGGCGCAGCTCCTGACCTTGACCGCGCCCGAGATGACGGTCCTCGTCGGCGGCCTGCGCGTTCTCGGCGCGAACCACGGCAGCTCCCCGCACGGCGTGTTCACGACGCGTCCGGGGACGCTCAGCAACGACTTCTTCGTCAACCTGCTCGACATGGGCACGGAGTGGAAGGAGTCGAAGACCAAGGGGGTGTTCGAGGGGCGCGATCGCGCGACCGGGAAACTCAAGTGGACCGGCACCCGCGTCGACCTCGTCTTCGGCTCGAACTCCCAGCTCCGCGCCCTCGCCGAGGCCTACGCCTGCAGCGACGCGCAGGAGACGTTCGTGCGCGACTTCGCGGCGGCGTGGGCCAAGGTGATGAACCTCGACCGCTTCGACCTCGCCTGATCCCGCAACGATAGGCGTCCGGCAGGCCCCGGCGGCGACGCGCCGGGGCCTCCGCATCTCCGGACATTCGGCCCTCCTGCGCGTCGGCGCCAGCGTCGGGCGTCGGTACCAGGTCCGGCGTAGTTGACAACAAGAAGGTCGCTCACGCCTCGCGGCACCTCGTCACGCTGACGCGGTAGGCGGCCTCGGACCTCGCCGACGAGGTGCCGTTGCCCCCGGCTGGGCGGCGGTTCTTGGAACGGCCGGGCGACGGGGGTGGACGCAAGGCTCGCCCGTCTCGCCCGGGAGCGACGCCGGCGCTGATGAATTGGGGTGATGGGTGGTGCGCCCGGGGCGATTCGAACGCCCGGCCTTCAGATCCGGAGTCTGACGCTCTATCCAGCTGAGCTACGGGCGCACATGATGGGGTGAGCGAGGGGATTTGAACCCCCGACCACCGGAGCCAC
>JAKAFI010000326.1 GCA_021818005.1 Acidobacteriota bacterium
GAACGGCAACCCGAGCACGATCGGCTCGATCCGGTTCGCGAACGGCAGGCCGGCCACCAGCGCCACGGCCGGGACGAGGGCGACGAGGAGAGCGCGGGTCGGGACCTCCCTGGCCACGGCCTCGATCATACCCGGGCCCGGCGCGGCGGCGCGCGCGAGGGCCCCGTGGCCGGCGCTGCGGGAGACGCTACAATCTTGAGAGAATGGTTGTGCCAACGAAACGGACCCGTACCGCCGTCGGCGCAGGGTCCGGCGCCGGGGGGAGATGGCCATGAGCGAGCGGTCGATCGTCGAGATCTTTCGGCGCGACGTGGCGGTCGAGAAGGACCACCACTGCGCCCTCTTCCGTCCCGGCGAGGCGCGCTGGCTCTCGACGCGCGACGTGCTCGAGCGCACGGCCGCGCTCGCGGCCGGCCTCGCCCGGCTCGGCGTCGGGCGCGGCGACCGGGTCATGCTGATGTCCGACAACCGCCCGGAGTGGCACATGGTGGACGTCGCGACGCTCGACCTCGGCGCCGTCGACGTGCCGGTGTACACCACGCTCACGCCGGCCCAGGTCGCTTTCCAGGTGCGCGACTCCGGCTGCCGCGTGGCGGTGGCGGACGGTGCCGAGCACGCCGCCACGTTGGTCGGCGTCCGCCGCGACGGCGGCGGCCTCGAGCACGTGGTCCAGATCGAGGGCGCGCCCGTGGAGGGCGCGCGGTCGTTCGACGAGATCCTCGCCTCCGGCGCGGCGGCCGACGCCGTGGCCGCCTTCTGGGCGCGCGCCGAGACGATCGCTCCCGACGACCTGGCGACGGTCATCTACACCTCCGGCACCACCGGAGACCCCAAGGGCGTGATGCTGACCCACCGCAACTTCGTCGACAACTCGGCGGCGGTGTCGGAGCGCACGCCGGTCACGGGCCACGAGCTCGTGCTCGAGTTCCTGCCGCTGTGCCACGTGCTCGAGCGCTGTGCCGGGTACGCCTACATGCGGTTGTCGAACCCGCGGGCGTACTGCCACGCCCGCCACGTGGCCGAGCTGCTGCCGGTCATCCGGCCGGTGTACTTCTGCAGCGTGCCGCGCGTCTTCGAGAAGGTGCGCGACGCCGTGCTCGCCAAGGTCGACGCCGCCTCGCCGGCGCGCCGCCGCCTCTTCCACTGGGCGCTCGCCGTCGGCGCGCGCGTCGCCCGCGCCCGCCTCGCGGGGGTGCGCCCGGACGCGCGCACGGCGCTGGCCCACGCGGTCGCCGACCGCCTCGTGCTCGCCAAGGTGCGCGCCGCGCTCGGCGGGCGGGTGGCGTACGCGCTCTCCGGAGGCGCCCCGTTGCCGGTCGAGGTCAACGAGTTCTTCCACGCGATCGGCGTCCCGGTCCAGGAGGGGTACGGCCTCACCGAGACGTCACCCGGGATCGCCGTCAACGGTTGCCGGCCCGGCGAGAACCGCCTCGGCGCGGTTGGCCGCCCGCTCGACAACGTCGAGGTCCGCCTCGCCGACGACGGCGAGGTCCTGGTGCGCGGCTCGAGCGTCACGCCGGGGTACTGGCACCGGGAGGACGCCAACCGTGAGGCGTTCTCACCCGACGGGTTCTTCCACACCGGCGACATCGGCCGCTTCGACGACGACGGCTTCCTCTACATCACCGACCGCAAGAAGGACCTGATCGTCACCGCCGGCGGCAAGAACGTGGCCCCGCAGCCGATCGAGGGACTGCTCAAGCGCTCCCGCTTCGTGGACACCGCGGTGCTCATCGGCGACGGCCGGCCGTACATCGTGGCCCTGCTCTCCCCCGACTTCGGCGCCCTGACCGCCTGGGCCGCCGCCGAGGGGATCGCCGAGCGCGAGCCGGCCGCCCTGGCAGCCCACCCGCGGGTGCTGGCGCTGTTCGGGGATGCGGTGGCCGCGGCCAACGCCGAGCTCGCCCACTACGAGCAGGTCCGCGCCTTCCGCGTGCTGCCGGTGACGCTCTCGCTCGAGGGCGGACAGCTCACGCCGACGCTCAAGGTGCGCCGCCGCGTCGTCGAGAGGGAGTTCGCTGCGCTCGTCGAGGAGATGTACCCGGAGGAGGCGCGGCACTGATCGCCGGGCGGCGACGCGCCGGCGCGGGCCGACGGGCGACGGCCCTCAGCGCGGGGCGGTCGGCCGCCACTGCGGCCGGCTGTCGGCATCGGCGATCCGCCGCCCGAGGTTCAGGATGAACTGCCCCTGCTGCACCATGCCGCGCAGGTCCCAGGCAGGATCGTAGTCGTCGCTCTCGCGGTGGTAGCGGTCGAGGAACGAGCGCGCCTTCGCCCGCGACGCCTCCGGGTTCTCCAGGTAGTCGCGCTGTCCCGCCAGCGAGAACCCCGGCGACAGCGCGGGGATCCCCGCCTTGGCGAACGGGAAGTGGTCGCTGCGGAAGTACAGCCCCTGCAGGTCCGGGTCCGACGGGCGCAGCACCATCCCCATCGCCCGCGCGGTCTCCTCCCCGAGCCGTTGCAGGTCGCTTCGCTCGCCGCCGAGGAACTCGATGTCGCGCGACGGTCCGACCCAGTTGAGGCTCTCGAAGTTGAGGTCGGCGACGGTCTTCGCCAGCGGCCAGAGCGGGTGCTGCACGTAGGCGAACGCGCCGAGCAGCCCCTGCTCCTCGCCGCAGGTGAACAGGAACATCTGCGAGCGCCGGGTCGGGTGCCCGGCCGAGGCTTGCGCGACGGCCAGGAGCGTGGCGAGCGCGCTCGCGTTGTCGACCGCGCCGTTGTAGATGCGCCCGTCCTGGATGCCGAAGTGGTCCCAGTGGGCGCTGTAGATCACCAGCTCGTCCCTGAGCTTCGGGTCGCTCCCCTCGAGCACGCCGGCGACGTTGTACTGCGGGAAGCGGCGCACCTCGCTGGCCAGCCTCCCCGTCGCCCGCACGTCGAGCGCCACGGGACGGAACGAGCGGCTCTGGGCCTGCCGCCGCAGCTCGTCGAGGTCCTTGCCGGCGAGGGCGAACAGCCGGTGCGCCGCCTCGTCCCGGATCCACCCCTGCAGCGGCGTCAGCCGCGGGCCGTCGGCGAGCTGGAACTTCTCTCCCACGAAGCCGGTCCTGGCGACCTGCCAGCCGTAGGTGGCGCTCGCATCGGTGTGGATCAGCAGCACACCCGCGGCCCCGCGGCGTGCGGCCTCCTCGAACCTGTACGTCCAGCGGCCGAAGTAGCTGAGGTCCTTCCCGTCGAAGCGCTGCGGCTCCTTGGCGGTCGGTTGCGGCTCGTTGACCATCATCACCAGCAGCTTGCCGCGGCAGTCGGCTCCCTTGTAGTCGTCCCAGCGCTCGGCGGGCGCGTCGATCCCGTAGCCGACGAACAGCAGCGGCGCGTCGATCGCGACGTCGGGCGAGCCGTTGCCGGCGGCGTAGACGATGTCGTCGGCGAACGCCGGGGTGTACGCCTCGCCGCCGGGAGCGGCGAAGG
>JAKAFI010000327.1 GCA_021818005.1 Acidobacteriota bacterium
CGTCGCGCGCGGCGACCTCGGCACGTCGTGGACATTGCGTCGACCGGTCTCGGAAGCGCTCGCAGAGGCGTTGCCGAATACCCTCCTGCTCACCTCCCTCGGCCTCCTGCTCGAGCTCGCCGGCGGCGTCGTCCTCGCCGTCGTCCAGCTACGCCGGCCGCACGGCGCCGGCGATCGCGCCATCACCCTGGCCACGCTGACGGCGTACGCGTTGCCCACGTTCGGCGTGGCACTGGCGCTGATCGCCGTGTTCTCGTACCGCTGGCACCTGCTCCCCCCGTCGCACATGCTCTCGCTCGACGGCGAGATGCGCCACGGCTGGGCGCGCGCCGCCGACGTTGCGCGCCACCTCGTGCTGCCGGTCGCGGCGATCGGCGTCACCGGCGTCGGCGCCGTGGCGCGCTACCTGCGCGGGTCGCTCCTCGACGAGCGCACGGAGCACTACGTGCTCGCCGCCCGCGCCCGCGGCTGCTCTCCGCGCCAGGCGCTGCTGCGCCACGCGCTGCCGAACGCCCTGCTGCCGTTGATTACGATGGTCGGCATGTCGTTGCCGTTCCTGGTGTCGGGGTCGCTGGTCATCGAGGTCGTGTTCTCCTGGCCGGGGATGGGCCAGCTGATGTACAACGCCGCCCTCGGCCGCGACCTCCCACTCCTGCTCGGCGGCACGATCGTCGCGACCGTCGCGGTCGTCGTCGGCAACCTGCTCGCCGACGCCGCCTACGCCGTCGCCGACCCGCGGGTGCGCGTGTGAGCGTCCGCCGGGCGCTCGCACGCTGGCCGCTTCGCCTCCGTCTCGGGGCGCTCGGCTTGTCGGCGCTCGCCCTCGCCGCGGTGGCCGGGCCGTGGCTCACCGCCGACCCGAACGCGATCGTGGACGCCCGCGCCGCGGCGCTGCTGCCGCCGGGCGCCACGCGCGTCGTCCTCCTCCGGCGAGACGGCACGACGATCGCATGCGAGGCGGCCCGGCGCTCCGGCTCGGAGTGGATCGTCACGCGCGCCGGCCGCGAGGAGATGCTGCCGGCCGCCGAGGTCGTCAGCGCGCACGCGCGCCGCTTCTGGCTGGGGACCGACACGGTGGGGCGCGACGTGCTCGCCCGCCTCCTCGCCGGCGCCCGCGTCTCGCTCGGCGTCGGGGCGCTCGCGCTCGCCGTCGCGCTCGTCCTCGGGATCGGCGTCGGCCTGCTCGCGGGCTGGACCGGCGGCGTGGCCGACGCGCTGCTGATGCGCTTCGTGGACGCCCTCCTCGCGGTGCCGATGCTGTTCCTTCTCCTCTTCCTCGCCGCCGTGTTCCGGCCCTCGCTCGGCGTCCTCGTGCTCATCCTCGGCCTGTCCTCGTGGATGGGCGTCGCCCGGCTGGTGCGCGGCCAGGTGCTCTCGCTCAAGGAGCGCGAGTTCGTCCTCGCCGCGCGGGCGCTCGGCGCCTCCGGCTGGCGGATCGCGTTCCGGCACCTGCTCCCCAACGCGCTCACCCCGATCGCCCAGGACGGCGCCCTGCGCCTCGGCGACCTCATCCTCGTCGAGGCGGCCCTCTCCTACCTCGGGCTCGGCGCGCAACCGCCGACCGCGTCGTGGGGGACGATGGTCGCCGAGGGGCAGGAGGTGCTGGCCACCACGTGGTGGCTTACGATGCTGCCGACCGCCCTCGTCGCGCTCACGGTCATCGCCGCCGCGCTCGCCGCCGACGGCGTACAGGAGCTCGGCCGCGGCGACGTCTGAACGACCGTGGTCCGTGATCAGTGGTCCGTGGTCAGCAGAGACCGTGGATCGTGGGTCGTGGTTCGTGAAGCGAAACAGCGCCGGTGAGGCTGACAACCTCCTCAGCTCCTCGGTCCCCCCAACTCTTCACTCTGAACTCTGAACTCTTCACTGCCTGAGCGCGGGGCGGAGGCGATGAGGTACGATGATGCCATGGGACGGAAGAAGCGTCGCGGCCGGCCGGTGTCCGAGTACTTCATGGCGGCGCTGGGCGTGGCGTTGCTCGTGTTCGTCGTCGTCCTCATCGCCACCTCGGGCTCGTGTCACGTCCGTCCCGCCCCGGAGCTGTTCGAGCAACCGGGGATGGCGCGGCCGACGCCCACCGCGCCAGCTTGACACGGGCGAGGTTGCGCGGAGCCGGCATCGCCTGGCACGTTCTTTGCGTTCATCAGTTTGCGCGGTGTTAGCAGCCAAGGCACCGTGCGGCCGCGGTCGGACGCCGGAGGTTGCCGGCGCCGGTCGGGCCGGGAGGGATCCAATGTCGAACTGGTTCAAGACCACGCTGCTGCTGGCCCTGCTCACCGGCCTCCTCCTCTGGATCGGTGACCTCCTCGGCGGACAGCAAGGGATCGTCATGGCGCTCGTCTTCGCCGCCGTCCTCAACTTCGCTGCCTACTTCTTCTCGGACAAGATCGCGCTCGGGATGCACCACGCCCAGCCGGTGGACGAGGCCTCGGCGCCGCAGCTCTACGCGGTCGTCGCCGAGCTCGCGCAGCGTGCCAGCATTCCGATGCCGAGGCTGTACGTCATCCCGGAGGCGCAGCCCAACGCGTTCGCGACCGGGCGCAACCCGCATCACGCCGCCGTCGCCGTCACCCAGGGGCTGCTCCAGGTCATGGACCGCGAGGAGCTCAAGGGAGTGCTCGCGCACGAGTTGAACCACGTGCTCCACCGCGACATCCTGATCTCCTCGGTCGCGGCCACGATCGCCGGCGCGCTCGCGATGCTCGCGCGCATGGCCGGCTTCGCGATGATGTTCGGCGGACGCGGCGGCGACCGTGACGACCGCGGCGGCATGAGCGGCCTCTTCTTCATGATCGTCGCCCCGATCGCCGCGATGCTGATCCAGCTCGCGATCTCGCGCTCGCGCGAGTTCGCCGCCGACGAGGGCGGCGCCCGCCTCGCCGGCACCCCGACCGGCCTCGTCTCCGCGCTGCGCAAGCTCGGCGCCTACACGCAGCGCATCCCGATGGCGACCGCGCAGCCCACCACGGCGCACATGATGATCGCTAATCCGTTCTCCGGCGGCGGCGGCCTCGCGAAGCTCTTTTCGACCCACCCGCCGATGGAGCAGCGCATCGCCCGCCTCGAGGCGATGGTCGGGAGGATGTAGGGACGAGACCCACCGCCACTGGCCGCGGGCACGGAGACGCGACCGGGCTGATAGCTTCGTCTCTCCGACGCCCGGTGCCCGGACCCCGGACCCCTGCTTCTATCCGTTGGCGAGGATGACGCCGCGCTCGCTGCCCCTGATGAACTCGACGAGGCGCATCGCGTCGGGGGCGCCGGCGAGCTCGGCGGCGATGCGGTCGAGCGCCTCGGAGGTCGTCAGCTTCGGGCTGTGGAGGTGGCGCCACGCGGTCTTGATCGCGCGCAGGCGCTCCTCGGAGAAGCCGCGGCGCTCGAGGCCGATGCTGTTGGGGCCGA
>JAKAFI010000328.1 GCA_021818005.1 Acidobacteriota bacterium
AGCGCACCTGCACCGGCTTGCCGGTGAGGCGCGCGAGCTTCGCCGCCTGGCTCACCTGCGTGCCGGCGCTCTTGCCGCCGAACCCGCCGCCGACGAACGGGGTGATCACGTGCACCTTGTCCTTGGCCAGACCCAGCTCCTCCGCGATGCGGTCGCGGGTCGGGAACGGCGTCTGCGTCGAGGCCCAGATCGTCAGCCGCCCGCCGGCCATCTCGGCGACCGCGGTGTGCGGCTCGATCGGCGCGTGCGCCACGTACCCCTTGCGGTAGGTGGTCTGGAACAGGCGCGACGCCGCGCTCCTCGCGGCCGCGACGTCGCCGCGACTGGTGACAACCTCGCCGGTCCCGCCAGCCTCGATCAGGTGGTCGAACACCGTCTCCGTGTCGAACGGCGGTTTGGGGGTGTCCCACGTCGCCTTGACCGCCGCAAGCGCGGCCGCCGCCGCCTCGGGGTCGGCGTGCAGCGTCGCGACGAGGCCGTCCTGGTTGACCACCACGACCCCGGGGAGCTTCGCCGCGGCCGCGGTGTCCAGCGACTTGAGCACGGCGCCGTGCGCCGGCGGGCGCAGCACGCAGGCGTACAACATCCCGGGCCGGTGGATGTCGCCGGCGTAGATCGCGCCGCCGGTGACCTTGGCGTGCGCGTCGAACCTCTCCGGCGAGGTCCCCATCACCGTGAACTCCGACGGCGTCCGCAGCACCGCCTTGTCGCCGACCGTGCGCACGATCCGCTGCCCCTCGGCGAGCGCCCCGTAGCTCACCTTGCGGGCGGGGTCGGCTGCGACCGCGACGACGCCGTCGTTGATCACCAGCCGCGAAGGCGGCACGCCGAGCTTCTCGGCGGCGAGCCGCAGCAGCACGGCGCGCGCCTCGGCCGCCGCGGCGCGCAGGTACGGGCCGAACATCCGCGTCGTCAGCGAGCCGAACGTGCCCATGTCCCACGGGCAGCGGTCGGTGTCGCCCATGACCATCTCGACCGCGCCGAGCGCCACCCGCAGCTCCTCCGCCACCATCTGTGCCTGCGAGGTCATCACCCCCTGGCCCATCTCGATCTTGCCGGTGAACACCGTCACCCGGCCGTCGGGGCCGATACGCAGGTAGGCGTTGAGGTCCTCGGGGTAGATGCGGCGCCGCTCCTGCGCCAGCAGCGCCGACGGCCCGACGCTGACCAGCACCACGATGCCGCCGCCCACCGCCTTGATGAAGTCGCGCCGGTCGATGCCGCGGCCGCCGGTCATGACGCACCGCCCTTCCCGCGGGCGACGTCCTCGATCGCCTCGAGGATCCGTTTGTGGGCGCCGCAGCGGCAGAGGTTGTCCTCCATCCCCTTGGCGATCGCCGCGGCCGTCGCGTGTGGGTTGGCGCGCAGCAACGCGTAGGCGTTCATGATCATCCCCGAGGTGCAGTAGCCGCACTGGAAGCCGTTGTGCTCGACGAACGCCTCCTGCAGCGGATGGAGCGCCCCGCCGTGCGCCAGGCCCTCGATCGTCGTCACCTCGCGGCCGTCCACGGAGCCGACCGTCACGCTGCACGAGCGCACCGCCTCCCCGTCCACCACCACCGTGCAGGCGCCGCAGAGCCCTTCGCCGCAGCCGAACCTGGTGCCGGTGAGCCCGAGGTCGTCGCGCAGCACCCACAAGAGTGTCCGCTCGCCGTCGGTTTGGATCGTCGTGGGCGTGCCGTTCAAGCGGAACCGGATGGTCTTCGTCATCCCTGCCCCCTCGCGGTCAACCTGATCGTCTTCCTGTCATGGTAGCGCCACGACCTCCGCCCGGCAATCGCCCGGCACGCCGCCCCTCCGCTCGGGCGGGCCGGGAAGAACCCGCCGTTCCGCCGCGTTGCCTGCTCGTGGTTGGATGGTGCGTCCACGGCGGCCGGCCGGGCCCCATGGAGGCAGAGATGAACAGAACGAGAACACTCTCCACGCCCCTCGTCGCGCTCCTCGCCGTCGCGCTCCCGGCGCTGGCCGGGGCGGCGGCGCACGGCGCCCCGCTGCCGGCGGAGTACACCGGCATCCTGCTCAGCAGCTCCGGGGCGGTCACCGTCCCGGTCACGCTCCACGTCGACAGCTTCTCCACCCCAGCCGAGATCGCCCGCCTCTCCAAGGAGCTCGGTGACCATGGGCCGCGTGCCGTCATGACCGACCTCGCCGCGATGCCGGCGCGCGGCTGGATCCGCGTCGGAGACCTCATCGGCTTCGACGTGCCGGTGATCCGGGAGTTTTCCACCCCAAAGGGCGTCAAGGTGTTCGCCGTGCTCGACCGCCCGTTTCCGCTGTTCGAGCAGCTCAAGGCGATCCGCTCGGTCGACACGCCGTTCGGCGTCGTCGAGCTGACGCTCGACCTCAACGGCAACGGCAACGGGACGCTCTACCCCGCCTCCCGGGTGATGTTCACGAACGACGGCAAGGTCGAGGCGATCGATCAGGGCGCCGCCGCGCACCAGATCATCGGCGTGACGCAGCAGCTCGGCGTGAAGTAGCGGTTCGGGCCGGCCGCGCCGGCGGCGCGCTACTCCCCGAACACGAGCGTGCCGCCGACGTGGCCGAGCGTCGCCAGCACGGCCATGTCCGCCGCCAGAATGAGCAGGTACGCCGCGCCGCCGAGCACGCCCGCGGCGCTGTCGAGCCGCATCAGCCCCGACGCCGCGAACACCGCCCCCGAGGCGTGCAGCGCGATCGCGGCCGCGCCGAGCGCGAGGAACGCGATCGAGAACGCGATCTTGAGCCGGATCTGGCGGTAGGTGCGGCGGCGGTAGCGGAAGTTCCAGTCCCACAGGCCCGAGGCGAACGTCAGGACCGCGCCCGCGGCCGAGAGCACGAGGAGGACGAGCACGGCGCTGGCGACGACCGGGGCGCCGGCGAACCCCGCTCCCGACCACCCCAGGCGCGCGCCGAGCGAGGCGAGGAACAGCGCGACCGCCCCGAGCAGCGCCACCGGGAACGCGCCGATCGGCAGGTGCGTCGCCATCGGGTGGGCGCGCAGCTTGGGCTGTGGCCGGTGGATCTCCATGTCGAGCACGACCGGGACGATGTGGCCGTAGACCTCCTCGATCTCGAGCACCGCGCCGCACACCGGGCAGACGAGCAGGCCGTTGCCGTCGGCGTCCACCGCGGCGAGCACGAAGTGGCACACCGGGCAGCGGAACGTCGGCCCGTAGAACGCGCGCTTGAAGCGGTCGGCGATGCGGCGCACGAGCCGGCGCAGGTCGCTCGCCATGGTCAGTGCACCTCGCGCATGCGCAGCAGCTTGGCCACGATGATCATCTTCTGGATCTCGCTCGCGCCCTCGTAGATCTGGTAGATCTTCGCGTCGCGGATCAACTTCTCGGCCGGCATCTCCTGCGTGTAGCCGTAGCCGCCGAGGATCTGCGCGCACTCGACCGCGGCGCTCATCGCGAC
>JAKAFI010000329.1 GCA_021818005.1 Acidobacteriota bacterium
GGCGTTCATCCTCATCCGCTTCGCCGACGGCCGCACGGTCGCGGTCGACGGCTCGTGCGTCGTGCCGGCGCTGGCGAACCCCGCCGAGCTGCAGGCGATCCGCAACGTCGGCGATGTGCGTGGCTACAAGTCGGTCGCGGTCCCGGGCGCGCTGGCGGCGCTCGCCTACGCCCTCGAGCGGTACGGCACGATCACCCTCGCCCGCGCGCTGGCGCCGGCGATCGACATTGCCGAGTTCGGCTTCCGCATGAACACGACCGAACTCGCCAACGTCGAGACGTACGCCGACAAGCTGCGCCGCGGCGGCTATCTCGCCGACATCTTCCTCGACGGGTTCACGGACCTGTGGCCACCGGAGCATGTCTTCTGCGACGGCGACCTCGCCGAGACGCTGCGTCGGATCGCCCGGAACGGCCCCGCCGATTTCTACCGCGGCCGGATCGCCGACGAGATCGACGCCGACATGACGCGCAACGGCGGCTACGTGCGCAAGGCCGACCTCGTGCAGGTGCGGGCGATCGAGCACCGGCCGTTGCGCGGCCGCTACCGCGGCCTCGAGGTGATCACGTTCCCGTACCCGGGCGGCGGCGGCGCCCTGCTCGAGATGCTGGGCATCCTCGGCTCGTTCCCTCCCGAGTTGCTGCGCGGCGACTCGGTCGACCGGCTCCACCTGTTGCTGGAGGCCGGGAAGATCACGCTGCACGACGCCTTCTCGCCGACGATGCCGCTGCCGCTCTACGATCGCGAGCGGGCCGACCCCAAGTACGCGGCCGGGCGGGCGCGCCTGATCCGCTTCGACCGCGCTCTGCGTCTGTGCGAGCTCAGCCAGGTCCCGCCGGAACCGTTCTTCGCCGTCGGTACGACCCAGGTCTCGGTCGCCGATCGCTTCGGCAACGTCGTGGCGCTCACCCAGACGATCGGGCCGTCGCTCGGGGCCGGCGTGGCCACCCCCGGGCTCGGCTTCACCTACAACGCGAACCTCGATGCGTTCGACTACACCAACCCGTTGAGCCAGTTCTACCTCGCCCCGGGCAAGGTGCCGATGACCACGATGGCGCCGACGATCGTGCTCAAGGACGGTCGGCCGCTGCTCGTCTTCGGCAGCGCCGGGAGCGAGCGGATCGCGCCGTCGATGGCGGTGGTTCTCTCGGCGATCGCCGACCGCGGCGACGACCTGCTCCAGGCGCAGATGACGCCGCGCGTCGTGTGGGGGCTCGGAGACCAGAATTCACAGCGGGGGTACCTCGAACTCGCCGGCGAGATCACCCCGGAGCGCGCCAAAGAGCTCGCGAGGCGAGGGTTTGAGGACATGTACCGGCAGGGGTTCCCGGCGCGCTGGATCGACCTGATGGTGTTCGGGGGGACCAACGCGGTGATGATCGACCCGGCGACCCACACCTTCGTCGGCGTCGCCGACCCGCGCCGCCAGGGCGTCGCCGTCGCCCCGGGGCCGGGCCCGTAGCACCCCCGCCGGCGCCGCTGTCAACCCGGCGTCGGAGCGTTCGTCTGCACGCAACGGGCGTACGATGTCCCGGGAGGGTCGCGCGATGACGAGCCATCCGATGCGCAGGGGCACAGTGGGGGCGGCGCTGCTGCTCGCGGCGGCGATGGTCGCGTGCACGACGGTTCGCGTGTCGTCGATCCGCTACCTCGGCGTGCCGCAGTTCGCGCCCACCGACCCGAACACGGTGGAGATCCTGCGGCGGGAGCCGCGGCGCGGCGTGATCCGGCTGGGCGAGGTGTTCCTCGAGCCCTCCGGGCACCCCACGGTCGCCGCGATGGAGCAGGAGCTGCGGGCCGAGGCGGCCAAACTCGGGGCCAACGCCGCGGTGCTGGTGTACGACAAGTTCAAGCGGGTCGGCACCGTGGTCCAGGGCCCGTGGTGGTCGCGCAGCGAGTACCCGGTGTACGGCCGCGAGATCGTCGCGGTCGCGATCCGCTACGAGGAGCCCACGGAGGGGCCGCGGCCCCGCCTCTGAGCCGGCGCCCGCCGGCGTAGCGCCCGGGCGGCGTCCGGCCGCCACGAGATCGTCCCAGGCGTGAACCTCGCCGCGTTCGCCGCGGCGGGCGCGAGTATCCTTCCCCCGCGAGCGCCGGCTGGCCCGGTGCGGAGGAGGCGGTGCCGACGGGCGAGACGCTGACGCAGCGCCAGATCGCGCGCTTCTGGGCGCCGCTGGCGGCCACCTGGCTGATGATGGCGGTCGAGGGGCCGTTCCTCGCCGCCGTGATCGCGCGCCGCGGCGAAGCCACGTTCAACCTCGCTGCGTTCGGCGTGGCGTTCTCGTTCGCGATGCTCATCGAGGCGCCGATCATCATGATGATGAGCGCGGCGGTGGCTCTGGTCGGCGATTCGCAGTCGTTCCTCCTGCTGCGCCGCTTCACCTACCTCCTCAACGCCGCGATCACGCTGGTGATGCTGGTGCTGCTCGCGCCGCCGGTGTTCCGCTTCGTCGTCGAGCGGCTGGTCGGGCTCCCGCACGAGGTCGCGAGGCTGACGCACGTCGCCACCGCAATCCTGCTGCCGTGGCCGGCGGCGATCGGGTTCCGCCGTTTCTACCAGGGGGTCCTGATCAGAGCTCATCTGACCCGACGGGTGGCGTACGGGACGGTGGTGCGGGTGAGCTCGATGGCGCTGGCCGCGGTGGCGCTCTCCCAGCTCACCGCCCTGCCCGGCGCGTACGTCGGCGCCGCCGCGCTCGCGGCCGGGGTCACGGCGGAGGCGGGCGCGAGCCGGTGGATGGCGCGCGGCGCCGTCCGCGCGGTCCGCGCCGTCCCGGCGGCCGGCGACCCGCTGACCACCGCGGCGATCGTGCGCTTCTACGTCCCCCTCGCCCTCACCTCGGTGCTCACCCTCGGCGTCAACCCGGTCGTCACGTTCCTACTCGGCCACAGCCGCTCGGCGCTCGACTCGCTGGCGGTGTGGCCGGTGGTGACCGCGCTGGTGTTCGCCTTCCGCTCGGCCGGGTTCGCGTTCCAGGAGGTCGGGGTCGCGCTGCTCGGTGACGAGCGCCGCGTCCGCGCGCTGGCCGGGTTCGCCGCGACGCTCGCGGCGGTGACGGCCGGGGCGCTGGTCGTGGTCGCGTTCTCCCCGCTGGCGCGGGTGTGGCTCGCGACCGTCTCCGGGTTGCCGCCGGAGCTGACGCGTTCCGGTCTGCTCCCGCTGCGCATCCTCTGCCTGATGCCGGCGCTCGAGGTGCTGCTCTCGTTCCAGCGCTCGCGGCTCGTGCACGCGCGCCGGACCGCGCCGATCAGCTGGGCCACGGCGATCGAGGTCGGCGGGCTGGTCGCGGTGACGGCGGCCGGGATCGCCGCGTTCGACCTCGTCGGCGCGGTCGCGGGCGCGGCCGGTATGCTCACCGGCCGGGTCGCCGCCAACACGTTCCTGGCGCGGGCG
>JAKAFI010000330.1 GCA_021818005.1 Acidobacteriota bacterium
CTACTACGACTTCCTCCCGCTCGCGGACGGACGGATCGCGCTCGTGATCGGCGACGCCAGCGGCCACGGGATGGCGGCGGGCCTGCTGATGGCGATCGCCAACGCCGCCCTCAAGCTCGCCGTCGAGGTGGACCCGGCCCCGGAGCGTGTGGCGACGCTGCTCAACCGTGTCCTCTTCCGCACCGGCGACCGCAAGGCGTTCATGAGCCTGTTCTACGGCCTGCTCGAGCCCGCCAGCGGCCGGCTCGCCTGGGTTTGCGTCGGGCACCCGTTCCCGCTGCTGCGGCGTGCCGGCGGCGAGGTGGTCGAGCTCGGCACCGGCAGCGTCCCGCTCGGCATCCGGCCGGCCGTCGAGGTCTCTCCGGCAGAGGTCACGATCGCCCCCGGCGACCTGCTCGTGCTCTACAGCGACGGGCTCCCCGAGGCTGTCAACGCCGCCGCCCAGCCGTTCGGCTACGACGCGGTGCGCGGCCTGCTGCGGGTGCCGGGCGCCGCGCGCGAGGTCCATGACCGGCTGCGGCGGGCGTTTGACGCCCACGTCGCCGGCGAGCCGCTCGGTGACGACGTCACCATCGTCGTGATCCAGCGGATCGCCCCGCTTCCCCCCGCCGCCGGCGGCGCGCGGGCGTGACGTGCGCGGCCGGCGGCCTCAGCGCCGCCGGTGCGACGGCAACCTGTCCAGGAGCGTGAGGGGCGCGGTCGCGCTCCTCGCCGCCGCGAGCATCCGGACGAGCGCTGTGGCACCGTGCCCTCTCGTCTGTCTGGCCGTCACGCGCGCGCAACGGGTCCGCCCGACAGCAATGGCCCAGCGAGCTATCATCAAACGACAGATCATCTCGGAGGCCGGCATGGGAGCAGCGGACACGGCGGTGCGGGGAGCGGACCCGAGGGTGTGCTCGCGCCCCCGGCCGGATGTGCGGTCGAGGGGCGACGCGATGCGACAGCTGCTCGTCTGCGCCGCTCTTCTCGCCTCGCTCGGCGCGGCGGCGTTCTCATCGGCCGGGGAGCAACCGCAGCCCCCGTCAACGCCCCATCCCGGCGCAGAGGTCGTTCTGGCGGGAAGGGTGGTGCTGGTCCTCAGCGCCAGGGTCGGGTCGTTCGACCCGGCCGCGCGGGCCGCCGCCGTGATGGGTCGGCTCGAGCGCCTGGCTCGGGACACGTCCGTGCCCATCGGGTTGGTGGGGCTCGCGCCCGCTGACGACGCCACCGATATCGTTGCCGGCGACCGGGTGCTGCTGACGGTCACGGATGCGGATGCCGCCGCAGCCGGCGAGCCGCGAAACCAGCTCGCGGGCGAGTGGCTGGCGTCGATCCGAGACGGGTTGCAGCGCTTCCGCGACGAGCACAACGCAGCCAGCTGGCTCCTTTCCCTCACCTATTCGGGTCTGGCCACGGCGGTCCTTCTCGGGCTCCTGATCGTGACGCGACGTCTTTTCCGGCGGCTCCTGGCGGAGATCGCGACGTGGCACGGGACGCGGCTCAAGGGGTTGCGGGTTCAGAAGCTGGAGCTGATCTCCGCCAAGCGCATGACCGCGACGTTCCTCGCCGGGGCCCGGTTGCTGCGGCTCGCGGTCTGGTTGGCTCTGCTGCTGACGTACGTGTCTCTCGAGTTCAGCTTCTTTCCGGCCACCCGCCTTGCTGTGCGGGGGGCCTTCGGCCAGGCCGGCGCGGCTCTCAAGAGCGTCGGCGCGGCGGCTCTCAGCTACGTCCCGAGCTTGATCTACCTGCTGGTCGTGGCGGTCATCGCGTGGGCTACGGTCAAGTTCGTCCGCCTGATCTTCGCGGCCATCGAGTCGCGCAAGGTCGTGATCCCGGGATTCTTCCCCGACTGGGCGCGACCGACATACAAGATCGCCCGCTTCTTCATCATCCTCATCGCCGCCATCGCGATGTTCCCGTACGTCCCGGGATCGAGCTCGCCGGCGTTCCGGGGGATCTCGATCTTCCTGGGCGCGGTCGTCTCGCTGGGATCGAGCTCCGCGGTCTCCAACATCCTCGCCGGCGTGGTGCTGACGTACACGCGCGCCTTTCAGGTCGGAGACCGCGTCCAGATCGGCGACGCGGTCGGCGACGTCGTGGGCAAGACCCTCCTCGTCACCCGCGTACGCACGATCAAGAACGTCGAGGTGACGATCCCAAACTCCCAGGTCCTCGGGAGCCAGGTCAGCAACTTCAGCAGCCGCGTGAGCAAGGGGGGGCTGATCCTCCACACCACGGTGACCATCGGCTACGACGCGCCGTGGCGCCGGGTCCATGAACTCCTCATCACGGCGGCACGGTCGACGCCGGGCATCCTTGCCGATCCCGAACCGTTCGTGCTGCAGACCAGCCTCGACGACTTTTTCGTCTCCTATCAGATCAACGCGGCCACCGATCAGCCTCGGAGGATGGTCGAGACGCTGGCCTCGCTGCACGCCAATATTCAGGACACGTTTAACCGGGCCGGCGTCGAGATCTGCTCGCCTCACTTCCGTGCGCTGCGCGACGGCAACCGGAGCACGATCCCGAACGACGGCCAGGCCGAATCGTCAGAGGGAGGCACGTAGCGGACGTAGCGGGCGCGCCTCCCGCCGCCGGGGCTGACGCTCGAACTCGAGCGCTCCGCCCAGCCCCGCCCCGCTGTAGCCGTGGTCGATGAGCCGCTCGGCCCCGACTTGCAACCGCCGTGGCATTGCGATCTCTTGCCGGTCACGCGATCACACGCCAGCTGCCTGCGGCCCGACGCCGCCCCGCGAAGCGGCGCGGGGTAGACTGGCGCGCGGAGGGGCGCGAGGTGATCGAGGTTCTCCCCACGATCGCGGAGGTGCGGGCGGCGGCGGAGCGGATCGGGCCGCTCGCCCATCGCACGCCGGTGCTGACCTGCGCGAGCCTCGACGCGATGACCGGCGCGGCGCTGTTCTTCAAGTGCGAGAACTTCCAGCGCGTCGGGGCGTTCAAGTTCCGCGGCGCGGCCAACGCGGTGCTCTCGCTCAGCGACGAGGAGGCGCACCGCGGCGTCGCCACGCACTCGTCGGGCAACCACGCGGCGGCGCTCGCGCTCGCCGCCCGCCTGCGCGGGGTCCCCGCCCACGTCGTGATGCCGCGCACGGCCCGGGCGGTCAAGCGCGCCGCCGTCGCCGGCTACGGCGCCCGCATCGTGCTTTGCGAGCCGACGCTGGCGGCGCGCGAGGCGACGCTCGCCGAGGTGGTCGCCGCCACCGGCGCGACGGTCGTGCACCCGTACAACGACGCGCGGGTGATCGCGGGGCAGGGCACCGCCGCGCTCGAGCTGCTCGCGGAGGTCCCGCGCCTCGACGTGGTAATGGCGCCGGTCGGCGGCGGCGGGCTGCTCTCCGGCACCGCGATCGCCGTCGCCGGCGTCTCGCCGGGCACACGGGTGATCGGCGCCGA
>JAKAFI010000331.1 GCA_021818005.1 Acidobacteriota bacterium
CTCTCGGTGGGCAGGGCGAGCGCCTCGTCCATCGCGTTGGTGTGCAGCGACTGCGTGCCGCCCGCCACCGCGGCCATCGCCTGCAGCGCGACGCGCACGACGTTGGTCCCCGGCTGTTGCGCGGTGAGCGTGGAACCGGCGGTTTGCGTGTGGAACCGCAGCAGCCACGACCGCGGGTCGCGCGCGCCGAACTCCTCGCGCATCATCCGCGCCCACATCCGGCGCGCCGCCCGATACTTCGCGACCTCCTCGAGCACGTTGTTGTGCGCGTTGAAGAAGAACGAGAGCCGCGGCGCGAACTCGTCGACCGCGAGCCCGGCCGCGACCGCGGCGCGCACGTACTCGCGCGCGTTGGCCAGCGTGAACGCCACCTCCTGGACCGCGGTCGAGCCCGCCTCGCGGATGTGGTAGCCGGAGATCGAGATGGTGTTCCACTTCGGCACCTCGCGCGCGCAGAAGGCGAAGATGTCGGTGATCAAGCGCAGCGACGGCCGCGGCGGAAAGCGGTAGGTGCCGCGGGCGATGTACTCCTTGAGGATGTCGTTCTGGATCGTCCCGGAAACCCGGCTCCACTCGACCCCGCGGCGCCTCGCGATCGCCAGCACCATCGCGAGCAGGATCGAGGCCGTGGCGTTGATCGTCATCGAGACCGACACGCGCTCGAGCGGGATCTCCTCGAGCAACGCCTCCATGTCCGCGAGCGAGTCGATCGCCACGCCGACCTTGCCGACCTCGCCGGCCGCCATCGGGTCGTCGGAGTCGTACCCGATCTGCGTCGGCAGATCGAACGCCACCGACAGCCCGGTCTGCCCCTGTTCGAGGAGGTAGCGGTAGCGGCGGTTGGACTCGCTCGCGTTCGAAAACCCGGCGTACTGTCGCATCGTCCACAGCCGCGTCCGGTACATCGAGGGGTGGATGCCGCGGGTGAACGGGTACTCGCCCGGCAGCCCGTCGCGCGCGGCCGTCCCGGCGGCGTCCCACGGGCCGTACACCGGCTCGACCGGGAACCCCGACGAGGTCGTGAACTCGCCGCGCTCGTGCTCCGCGGCGGGCCGGTAGAGGTTCCTCTTCCACGCCTGGTACGCCGTCGCATCCATCGTCCGCCCTCCGGCACCGAGCGCCAAAGTATAGCAACCACGCACGCTGCGGTGCGAAGGACCAAATAGACGGGAAGAGGTCAAAGGGTAGAGGGAAGAGGAGCGACAAGACCATCTCGCGCCTTCCCTTCTCCCTTTCCTCCCCTTTGCCCGCTCGTCCTCTCCTTTGACTCTTCACTCTCAACTCTTCACTCTCAACTCTTCACTCTCAACTTCATCCTTGGAAGCGGCCTGCTTCCGCCGCGCGATCGTTTGGTCCATACTCGTCGCGATGCTGGCGATTTCGGGCACGCTCGGCCGTCTCTACCTCGGCGATCTGCTCGAGTGGCTGCACCTCACGCACGCCACCGGCCGTCTGTCGCTCACCACCGCCGACGTGACCCGCGCGTTCTTCATGCACCGCGGGACGATCGCGTTCGCATCCTCGTCGTGCGCGTGCGAGCGCCTCGGGTCGTGGCTGCTGTACCGCAAGGTGGCGCCACGCGACCCGTTGCTGCAAGCGCTCGTGGTGGCCCAGACGCGCGGCGAGCTGTTCACCTCGGTGCTCGAGCGCGACGCCGGGATCCCGCACGCCACTCTTGTCGAGGCTGGCCGGGCGCTTGCGGCCGCTCTGGTCGGCCGCCTGTTGCACGAGGACCAAGTGCGCTTCAGCTTCGACCCCGAGTGGCCGGTCGCGGACCACATGCACATCAACCTCGAGCTCGACTGCCGCAACCTCGTGATGCAGGCAGCGTACCGGGCCGACACCGACCCGCCGGCCGAGCGGCCGGCGGCCAACCCGTGCACCGTGCTCGACCCGCCGACGATCGAGGCGCTGTTCTGGCACGTCGTCGGCGGGATGGAGGGCGAGCTGGTCGACGCGGCCGAGCTCGCCGCGGCGCACCGCACGTTCCTCGCGGTCGGGGAGCTGCTCAACCGCTGGGTGGTGCAGGGACCGCCGCTGCTGCCGCTCGGGCCCGACGACGCCGAAAGGGTCACGGCCCGCCTCGACGCCGGCGAGCCGCTGCGGCTCGAGGACTCCCCGGCGCTGGCCTGGGACCTGCTCGCCCTCGTCAACGGCCTCGACGCCCCCGGTGTGCCGCGTGCCGCCGGCGCCGATGAGGCGTGGGCGCTGGCGGGCGCCGCGGCGCCCGACTGGGCGCGTCTGATCCTGGGCAACGCCCGCTGGCGGCGGGAGAGCCGCTCGGAGCGCGACGAGCCGATCCGGCGCGCGACGCGGGCCCGGATCGCCGCCGCGCGCGCGCTTGCCGCCGCCGTCGGTCTTTCGGAGGACGCGGCGACGACCGCGGCGGCGCTGCCGATGGTCGTTCTCGACCTGGTCGCCACCGCGCTCGCCGGCTCGCCGGTGAGCGGCCCGGCGCTGCAGAACCACACGATCCACCACCTGCTGCCGCTCGTCGGGCGGGCGGCCGGGATGGCCGCCGGCCTGCCGGAGGGGCTACAGGCCGCCGTGGCGATGGGCCCGCCGCGCCATCCCGCGGCGCGCCTGGCGCGGCTCGTCGGCGTCGCCGTGGGCGAGCTGGTGCCGATCGAGGAGCTACAGGCGGAAGCGATCGAGATGGACGACGACCTGGCCGCGGCGGTGGCCGCCGCCCGGCGCGCGGCCGAGGACGCGGCGCATCTGGAGCCAGAGCAAAGGTAGAATCGCGACATGCAAGTGCTCGTCATCGGCGGCAGTCGGTTCATCGGCCTCGCGCTCGTGCAGCGGCTGCTCATGGACGGGCACCGCATCACGCTGGTCAACCGCGGCCGCACCGCCGATCCTTTCGGCACCCGCGTCAGCCGTGTGATCGGCGACCGCGCCGACCCGCAGACGTTGCAGCGCGCCGTCGCGCGCCGGGAGTTCGACGCGGTGATCGACGTCATCTCGTTCCGCGGCGAGGACACCCAGACGGCGATCGAGAAGCTCGCCGGCCGGATCGGGCACTTCATCCACATCTCGACCGCCTCGGTCTACCTGATCCGCGAGCGGTTGCTGGCGCCGTTCCGCGAGGACGACTTCGCCGGCCGGCTGGCGCCGAAGAGCGAGGCGACGAGCTCGTCGTGGACCTACGCGTACCACAAGCGCCGCTGCGAGGTCGCGCTCGCACAAGCCTGGGAGAGCGATCAGTTCCCGTACACATCGTTGCGCCTGCCGATGGTGGTTGGGCCGGGCGACTATACCGAGCGGGCGCAGAGCTACCTCGAGCGCCTGCTCGACGGCGGCCCGATCATCCTGCCGGACGGCGGGCTGAACTCGTGGGGGTTCCTCTGGGTCGCGGACGTCGCCGAGACCATCGCCGC
>JAKAFI010000332.1 GCA_021818005.1 Acidobacteriota bacterium
CGCGGAGGTCGAGCGGACGCTCGGCGACCTCAAGGCCGCCGGCTGCCGGATCGTCACCGTTGGCCAGTACCTGCGTCCCACGAACCGCGAGGCGGAGGTCGTCCGCTACTGGGAACCCGCCGAGTTCGCCGAACTCGAAACCTACGGACGCTCGCTCGGGCTCGAGGTGGTTGCGGGTCCCTTCGTGCGCTCCTCGTACCGCGCCGAGGAGGCGTTCGGTCGGGTGCACCCTCAGACCAACCAGGGACAGCGGTGACGCGGCCGTGCGCATCGCGCTGATCCAGCAGCACGCCGGCCCCGATCCCGGCGAGAACCTGCGCCGCGGGCTCGCCGCCGCGGAGCTGGCCGCCGCGAGCGGGGCCCGGCTGGTCGCCTTCGCAGAGCTGGCGCTTTCCCCGTTCTACCCGCGCATCCGGTCGTGCGGCGCGCCTCCGCTCGACCTCGCGGAGACCGTTCCGGGGCCCACGACCGACGCCTTCACGGCGCTCGCCCGCCGCCTCGGGATCGTGGTCGTGCTCAACCTGTACGAGCGCGACGGCGACCGCGCGTTCGACGGCTCGCCGGTGATCGACGCCGACGGCCGTCTCCTCGGCGTGACGCGCATGCTGCACATCGCGGAGATGGAACGGTTCCACGAACAGGGTTACTACACGCCCGGCGACCGCGGCATGCCGGTGTACCGGACCGCCGCCGGGCGCCTCGGCGTCGCCATCTGCTACGACCGCCACTACCCGGAGGTGATGCGTGCCCTGGGCCTGCAGGGCGCCGAGATCGTGGTCATCCCGCAGGCCGGGGCGGTGGGGGAGTGGCCCGAGGGGCTCTACGAGGCGGAAGTCCGCACGGCCGCCTTCCAGAACGGCTACTTCACGGCGCTCGTCAACCGCGTCGGCGTCGAAGGCGAGCTCGAGTTCGCCGGCGAGTCGTTCGTCTGCGATCCCGCGGGAGCCGTCGTGGCGCGGGCGCCGCGCGGCGTCGACCACGTCCTTTACGCTGACCTGGACCTCGCCGAGGTGCCGCGGTCGTACGGGCGCCGCCTGTTCCTGCGTGACCGGCGCGCCGAGCTCGCTCCCGAGCTTCTCGGATTCGGCCGGGAGCCGATGTCGTAGGGTCCGCGCAGCTACCTTGGGCTGGTGTGTGCTGCTACGCTGAGCCGGGAGGCCGGATGACCACGCAAGCCAACGTGACGGGGCAGGGGAGCGCGGCGGGGAGCAACGGCAGCCCGCTGGGCAAGGCGTTCATCGGCATCGCCGGCATCATCGGCGCCGGCAAGACCACGCTGGCCACCGCTCTCGCCCAGCACCTGGGCCTCGACGTGCACTACGAGCCGGTCACCGACAACGAGTACCTCGCGGACTTCTACCGCGAGACCAAACGGTACAGCTTCGCCATGCAGGTCTACCTCCTCAACCGGCGGTTCCAGCAACACCAGGAGATCATCTGGCGGGGGCGCGGCGGCGTGCAGGACCGTACGATCTACGAGGACGCCATCTTCGCCCGCACGCTGCGCGACATGGACCTCATGGATGGCCGCGATTACGAGACCTACGTCACGCTCTTCCGCAACCTCTCCAACTTCATGTGCCGGCCGAACGTGATCATCTACCTCGACGTCACACCGCAGAAGTCGATGGAGCGGATCAAGGCGAGGGACCGCGGCGTGGAGTCGGGGATCACCCTGGAGTACCTCACCCGGCTGTACGGCAACTACGAGGAGTTCCTGCACGAGATCAGCCGGCTCATCCCGGTGCTGCGCGTACGCTGGGACGAGTTCTGGGAGGTCGAACGGCTGGCCGAGGCGGTCGCACGGGAGTACCAGCGCGGCAGCTTCCTCCTCGAGGTCGCTCGCCTGGCATGACGCGGCCGAACCAGGACCGGGCCGCCACCGGCGGTCGCAAACCGTGGCTCCTGGCGGCCGGCGCCGGCGTGGCCATGGCGCTGGCGCTGCCGGGCCCCGGGTTGGCGCCGCTCGTGCTGCTCGTGCCCGGCCTACTGCGGCGGGCGCTCGCCGGCGCGCGCGGGTGGCGGGCGTTCCGCATCGGCTGGCTGGCCGGTTTTTCCCAGTGGGCCGTCGCGGTCGCGTGGGTGTTCATCGTCCTGCACCGCTACGGTCACCTCTGGGCCGCGCTCGCCGTCCTCGCCGTGGCGCTGATGGCGGCGATCCTCGGTCTGACCTGGGCGATCGCCGGGTGGGCGGCGAGCCGGGTGCCCGCGGGGTGGCGAATCCTCGCGCTACCGCTGGCGCTCGCGGCGTTCGAAGAGCTGCAGCGGTTCCCGCCCTGGATCTTCCCGTGGAACCCGGCGGCCGCGGTCGTGACAGCGGTCCCGGCGCTGCTCGCGCCGCTGCCGCTGACCGGGGCGATCGGGCTCTCGCTCCTCGTCTACCTGGTGGGGAGCGGGCTGGACGCGCTCCTCGACCGGACCGTGCGCCGCGCCGGCGCCGTCTGGCTCGCGGTCTCGGCGGCGGGGTGGGCCGGCGGCGCGCTGCTGGCGCCGTCGTTCAAGGCCGACGGCCCGGCGGTGAAGGTGGCGGCGATCCAGCCCGACGTCCCACTCGAGGCGCGGTGGAACCCGGCGAACGAGGAATCGATCGAGGCTCGGGTGTGGCGCCTTTCGCGTCAGGGCGCGGAGGCAGGCGCACGCTGGATCGTCTGGCCCGAGAGCGCCGTCCCCCGTGTGCTCGAGAGCGACGCGGCGTTCCGCCGCGAGGTGGAGGCGTTCACCCGCACGCACGGCGTCTGGTTGCTGTTCGGCTCGATCGGGCTCGGGCGCGCCGAGGACGAGTACTACAACTCGGTCTACTCGGCGTCGCCGGCGGGCCTGCTGCCGTGGCGCTACGACAAGATCCACCTGGTGCCGTTCGGGGAGTACGTGCCGCTGGTCGGGCGGATCGCGGCGCTGCGGGCGCTGGTGCGCGAGGTGGGGTCGTTCACCCCGGGGACGCACCCGCGGCCGCTGCCTGGGCCGACCGGGCCGGTCGGCGTGGCCGTGTGCTACGAGGTGGCCTACCCGTCGTTGTATGCGGCCGAGGTCAGGCGCGGGGCGGGTGTGCTCGCGACGATCACCAACGACGGCTGGTACGGGGACTCCGCGGCGCCGCGGCAGCACCTCGCCCTCGCCATGCTGCGCGCCGGGGAGGCGCGGCGCTACCTGGTGCGGGCGGCCAACACCGGGATCTCGGCAGTGATCGATCCCTACGGGCGCGAGCTGACCCGCCTCGACTTCGGCCGGCAGGGTCTGATCACCGCCGAGGTCAGGCCCGGCGCCGGCGTGACCCCGGCCGTGGCGTACAGCGGCCCTATCCGTGCCGCCGTTGTGCTTGTGGCTGCGGGTGTTATGATTCTCGGTGCGCGGCGCAAGCCAGGTATCCGCTGATCC
>JAKAFI010000333.1 GCA_021818005.1 Acidobacteriota bacterium
CCTCCCGCATGCCGCGCTGGCGCAAGGCGCTGTTCTCGTTCCTGTCGCGCAACGCCCGCTCGGCGACCGCGTTCTTCGGCATCCCGCCGAACCGGGTGCTCGAGCTCGGCACGCAGATCGAGCTGTAGGACGCAGCGCCCGGCGACGGCTCCCTACCTCCTGGGCAGGTGCCGCCGGACCCGGGGCGTGGTGACGGCCGGTCGGGTCATGATCTTCTTGATCACCACGTTGTCGACGTACGCGCCTTCCTTTTGGGTCGTCGCGTCCGACATGAACAGGAACGCGAAGTACACCTTCGGCTTGCCCACCACGCTCGTGACGTTGTCGCTCATCGTCATGTCGGACATCTTGATCGTCTTGTGCTCCCACCCGCCGCTGTTGCCGGAGGTGCCGTAGCCGGAGTAGCTCCTGCCGTCGAGCGACCACATCCAGTAGACGATGTCCGGTGGGTCGTTCGGGTTGCCGCCGTCGTCGATGTCGGTCCACAGGTCGAAGTCCCACGTTCCGTCCACGGCCTCCGACAGGTCGAACGGGCCGGCGATCAGGAACGTGCCCTCACCGGGCGCGTACTGCGTGCACGCCGGCTGCGCCTCCGACCCGCCTCCGGCGCACCAGACCGCGGCGTTGCCGTCTTTGGTCTTGCAGCTCACGACCCCCCACGCGGTCGCGCTGGCGCCGGAAGTGTTCCCAAGCTTCCACTTCGAGAGGTCGCCCTCGAAATCGTCGGAGAAGATCGTGATCCCCCCGCTCGCCGAGCCGGCCACGAACGCCCACGTCCCCGACGTCGGCGCGGACACCTGGGCGCACGCGTTCCTCGCCGCCACCCGCCAGAAGTAGGTCAGGCCGCCGGTCACGGTGACCGGCGCGCTCGTGCCGCTCTGGTTGCCGAGCAGCGGCGGGTTCGGGTCGGTCCCGAAGTAGACGTCGTAGGAGTCCGCGCCCGCCGCCGGGTCCCACACGAGCGTGGCGCTCGTGCCGGTCACGCCCGCGCCGTTGGCGGGCGAGACCAGCGCGAACGCCCCCGGCTTGGTGCAGGCCGCAACCGGGTCCACGGTGAAGCCGATCGTGCTCCCGGCCGCGCCGATGTCGTGGATCGAGAGCCCGCCGGGGAACCCGTCGGAGAGGATCGGCGCCGGGTCGGTCGCGTCGTTGATCGCGGTGCGCGGCGGCACCGTGTCGGCCGCGAAGTTCGCTTGCTTCGGGAACCCCTCGGCGGTCAGCGTGCCGCCCGGCCGGTAGACGTACACCTCGTCCGGCGGCCCGCACTGGTCGCCGCGGCCGTCGGCGGCGGTGTCGATCCGGTAGACGAGCAGGCCGGAGGCGGGAAGTGAGTTCTCGAACGGGAACGACCGCTTGCGGTACTCGACCACGAAGTACTGGCTCGTCGAGTTGGGCGATGCAATCCGGTAGCAGTTGTCGGTGGCGGAGGTGAGCGGGTTGAGCGTGTAGCTCCCCGGCCCGATCGCCGGGATCGAGGAGATGAACCCGAGGTAGCGCCACTTCAGGTACGCGGACATGTGCTGCGGCGGGTCCTTGTCGATCGCCATCAGGTCCCACGGCCCCACCGGGTCGAGGCTCGAGGCCGAGGAGCAGTCGCTGTAGCGATAGAGGTCGGGCGCGCCCAGCAGGTGCGTCATCTCGTGGCAGAGGACGCCGACCGACATGTTGCCGTCGAGCTGCAGGTTGTAGTCGCCGAGCAGCTTGCCGTTGACGCGCGCGGGGTAGTGGGTATCGTCGATCGCCCAGCGGTGCGGCCAGAGCAGGTTGCTCCAGTCGGCGTTGACGGCCGAGCCGCTGACGATGAAGACCACGCTGTCGATGTAGCCGTCGTTGTTGGTATCGAGGTTCAGTGATGTCGGCACTTGCGCGGCGATGGCGTTGACGGCGTTCTGCAGCAACGTCCACTCGCGCGCGTTGCGCTGGTCGCTCTGGTAGCCGTCGGGGTTGGTCACCGCGTTGTAGGGCTTGTAGTACGAGCGGTTGTGCGGGTCCTGGTAGGAGACGACCGTGGTGCCGTTCGGCGTCGGGTAGAACGAGCTGTCGATCGTCACGGCGCCGTATGACGCCTCGAGGAAGTAACGCTTGAGCGAGGCGTCCTTGCTGGCCGTCGAGTCGAACCAGGTCGTGTAGGTATCGATCGTCTGGAAGTTGGGGGTGGGCTCGTCGGCGAAGCTGATGAACACCACCAGGTTGTTGATCGACGAGAACGCCGGGGCGTTGGCGAGACCCATCGTCCGCACCTGGGCGTGGCGGCGCGCGATCGGGTAGAGCTCGTCCGGCGACGGCAGCGTGCGCGGGTCGGGCATCAGGTCGGGGGTGAGCCCAGCCGCCGCGGGATCGTCCCTGCCGACGATGAACCCGGTCGGCTGCAGCCGCCCGTCGATCTCTTGCGCGTACACGATGAAGCCCGTGACGGGGTCGCGGACAACCGTGAAGCCGCGGGCGTCGTGCAGGCGGTTGTAGTACTCGTCGCCGCTCGCCAGCAGGTGCACCACCGTCCCGTCCGGCTGTCGCATCGTCTGCGGGACGTCGCGCAGCGGCGCCGCGAGCGCCGACCCGGCGACAAGCGCAACGGCGAACACCACCCACAGACGTGAACCGAGCTTCTCGATCCGACGGACAACGCGCATGGCTCCTCCACGGGCACCGATCGCAACCATCGAGCAGCGCCTGCAGGATACGGCATCGCCGGGCGCGCGCCAAGGCGCCGGGGGGCTACAACCCGTAGTACAGCTCAATCTCGTACGGGTGCGGGCGGTTGCGGACCTCGCGCTCTTCCCACCGCTTGCGCGCGACCCAGCGCTCGACCAGGTCGGCCGAGAAGACGCCGCCCTCGAGCAGGAACGCGTGATCGGCCTCAAGGGCGTTCATCGCCTCCTCGAGCGAGGTGGGCAGCGCCTTGATGCCGGCGCGGCGCTCGGGCGGCAGCGAGAAGATGTCCTCGTCGACCGGGCCGAACCCGAGCGCGGTCGGGTCGAGGTGGCGCCTGATCCCGTCGATTCCCGCCATGAGCTGCGCCGCGATCGCGAGGTACGGGTTGCAGGTCGCGTCGGGGGGCCGGAACTCGAAGCGCGCGCTTTCCGGCCGGTTCGCGTACTTCGGGATGCGGATCGCCGCCGAGCGGTTGCCGAGCGAGAACACGGCCGAGACCGGCGCCTCGTAGCCCGGAATCAGGCGGCGGTACGAGTTAGTCGAGGGGTTGGTGAACGCCATCACGGCGCCGCCGTGCAGCAGCACGCCGGCGAGGTACGAGCGCCCGGCGGCCGAGAGCGTGCCGTACCCGTCCGCGTCGTAGAAGAGGTTGGCGCCGCCCTGCCACAGCTGCTGGTGGAAGTGCAGCCCGGAGCCGGCCTCGCCGT
>JAKAFI010000334.1 GCA_021818005.1 Acidobacteriota bacterium
CGTGGCGCTGCGTGAGATCGTCCTCAAGGGGGCGGGGCCCGAGGTCTGGTGGAACCAGGCGCTCGGCCTGGTCGCGTACGGCACGGTGGTGCTCGGGCTGGCGACCGTCCGCACGGTAAGGAGCCTGTGATGACACGACGTGGTCCGTGGTCCGTGGTCCGTGGCCCGTCGTGCGGCACCGAGCGCACGCTACGACGGTGGAGCCAGGGGCTGGCATGAGGACCCTCCTCAACATCCTAGTGAAGGAGCTGCTGCAGCTGCGGCGCGACCCGAAGATCCTCCCGATCCTCTTCATCGCGCCGGTGTTCCAGCTCATCATCCTGGGCTACGCCGCCACCACCGACGTGCGTCGGGTCGAGCTCGCCGTCTGCGACCTCGACCGCACCGCGGCCAGCCGAGAGCTCGTCACGGCCTTTACCCGCTCGACGTACTTCAAGCGCGCCGCGGCGGTCGACTCGCAGCCGGCGCTCGACGAGCTCATGCGCTCCGGCGCCGCCAAGATCGCGATCACGATTCCGGCAGGCTTCGCGGCGGCGCGCTCCGCCGGCCGGCCCGGGAGCGTCCAGATCCTCGCCGACGGCTCCGACGCGATGACCGGCACGCTCGGGCTCTCCTACGCCGTCGGCGTCCTCCAGGAGGCCTCCGCGTCGGCCGGCGTCCGCCCGCTCGTCGACCTGCGGCCGGTCGTGCTCTACAACCCCGACCTCATCAGCCGCGACTACATGGTCCCGGCGACGCTGTCGATGATCATCATGGTGATGACGATGATGCTGACCGCCATGGCGCTCGTGCGCGAGAGTGAGATCGGCACGATGGAGCAGCTGCTCGTCACCCCGCTGACGCCCGGGCAGGTGATCCTCGGCAAGCTGATCCCGTTCGCGCTCGTCGGCTCCGTCGAGGTTCTCACCGCCCTGCCCGTGGTCCTGTTCCTGTTCCGCGTGCCGCTGCGCGGCTCGCTGCTCACGCTGCTGGCTCTCACCGTGCCGTTCATGCTCTGCACGCTCGGGTTCGGTCTGCTCATCTCCACGATGGCGCACACGCAGCAGCAGGCGATGATGCTGACCGCGTTCGTCTTCATCCTGCCGCAGATGCTCCTCTCCGGCTTCGCGTTCCCGATCCAGAACATGCCGCAGCTGTTTCAGTTCCTCACCTACCTCGTGCCGTTGCGCTACTACCTCGTGATCCTGCGCGGCGTGTTCCTCAAGGGGGTCGGGTTCGCGGTGCTCTGGCCCGAGGCACTGACACTGCTGGGCATGGGCGTCGCGATCCTCCTCCTCGCTCGTCTCCGTTTCCACCGCCGCCTCGGGTGACGCGGGGGCGCCGGCCGGAGAGCGATAATCATTTTGATGGCACACACGCCGGAGGCCGCGATGAAGCTCGTCCTCGCCGGTGACGTCGGCGGAACCAAGACCCTGCTCGCGCTGGCGCAGCGCGGCCGGCGGGGCATCACGTTTGTCGAGGAGGCGCGCTTCGCGAGCGCCGCATATCCCGGCCTGGCTCCGATCGTCACCGAGTTCCTCGCCCGGGTGCGGACGCCCGTCTTTGCCGCCTGCTTCGGCGTGCCCGGCGCTGTCCTCGACGGGAGCTGCCGGACGCCGAACCTGCCGTGGCTGCTCACCGAGCGCGAGCTCTCCGCCGCCGCCGGCGCGCCGGTCCGCCTGATCAACGACTTCGCCGCGGCGGCGCTCGGCGTCCTCGTGACCCCGCCCGAGCGGACGGCGGTGCTGCAGCCCGGCGAGCCGGCGCGCCACGGGCCGCGGGCCGTGCTCGGCGCCGGGACGGGCCTTGGCGAGGCGCTGCTGTTCTGGAACGGAAGGCGCTACAGGGCCCACCCCACCGAGGGGGGCCACGGGAGCTTCGCGCCCGAGGGCGAGCTGCAGCGCGAGCTGCTCGCGCACCTCGAGGCGGAGTTCGGCCAGGTCTCGGTGGAGCGCGTCGTCTCGGGCCCCGGGCTCGCGCGGGTCTACCGCTTCCTCGTCGGACGCGGCGTGCCCTCCTCCTCCGAGGTCGCCCATGAACTCGAGCTCGACGACGCCGGCGCGGTCATCGGCCGCCACGCGCTGGCGCACGACGACCCGGCGTGCGAGCAGGCGCTCGACGTGTTCGCCGCCGCCTACGGCGCCGAGGCCGGCAACCTCGCTCTGCGCTCGCTCGCGACCGGCGGGGTCTACGTCGCCGGGGGCATCGCCGCGAAGGTCTTGCCCAAGCTCCGGGACCCCTCGTTCCTCGCGGCGTTCAACCGCAAGGGGCGGATGAGCGACCTCATGCGCACGATCCCGCTCGCCGTGGTGCTCGAGGAGCGCACCGGCTTGCTCGGTGCGGCCCTCGAGGCCGCCGGGCTCGCCGGCCCCGTCCCCGCCTGACGGGTCGCATCGTACACAGGCGGATACACAACTGACACAAACGAGGGTACACTTCACCTCGGTGTCGTCGGGGGGAGGGTTTCGTAGTGACCACGCCACGCGTTCGCGCCTCGTTGTACCGCAACCCCATTAGCTATTTCGGCGGGCTGGTCGTCATCGGTAGCGCGCTGCTGATCGCCTTCTCGCTCGTCCTGTCGTTCGTGATGAAGCAGGGGAGCAACCCGTACTTCGGCATCTTCACCTACCTCGTCCTCCCCGGCGTCCTCTCTTTCGGCGCGGTCATCTTCCTCTACGGCATGCGCCGCGAGAGCGTGCGCCGCCGGCGCCTCGGCGCCGGTGCCCCGCCCGCCTACCCGTACGTCGACTTCAACGACCCGGCGCAGCGTCGGCGCGCCGGCTACGCGCTGCTCGCCTCGTTCTTCTTCGTCGTCCTGCTCGCGTTCGCCACCTACCACGGTTTCCTGTTCACCGAGTCGGTCACGTTCTGCGGCCGCGTCTGCCACACCGTGATGCAACCCGAGTACACGGCGTACCTCTACTCGCCGCACGCCCGCGTCCGCTGCGTCGACTGCCACGTCGGCTCGGGCGCCTCGTGGTACGTCAAGTCCAAGCTCTCCGGCGCGCGCCAGGTCCTGGCTGTGCTGCTGCACGACTACCCGACGCCGATCCCGGTGCCGATCAAGAACCTGCGCCCGGCGCGCGAGACCTGCGAGGAGTGCCACTGGCCGCAGAAGTTCTACGGGGCCCAACTCATCCAGAACCCGCACTTCCACTACGACGAGGCGAACACCGCCGAGCAGGAATCGCTGCTCGTCAAGACCGGGGGCGGCAGCGCCAAGCTCGGCCAGAACGCCGGCATCCACTGGCACATGATCATCCAGAACAAGGTCGAGTACGTCGCGACCGACGAGCAGCTGCAGGAGATCCCGTGGGTCGAGGCGATCGGCCCGGACGGCAAGCGCCGCGAGTACACGAGCACCGACGCCAAGCT
>JAKAFI010000335.1 GCA_021818005.1 Acidobacteriota bacterium
AGACCCGCACTCACCTGCTCCGCAGGGCCAAACGCCCCGCCCCCGGAATTCCTTCCCCGCCCTCCGGTCCCTACAATCGTACCCGGCGGAGCGGGTCCGCGTCTCGCACCCCTCCGCGAGGAGGTTCGATGCCCGACATCAGAACACAGCTGAGCGCGTGCGAGCTCTTCGCCGGGCTCGACGAGCCGGCGCTCGCGTTGCTGGCGGCGGCCGCGCAAACGGTCGAGCTCGCCGAGGGGGCGGCGCTGTATACCGCGGGCTCGCCGCGCCAGGCGTGCTTCCTGATCGTCAGCGGCGAGGCCGAGATCGTCCGCACCGTCGGCGGGACGACGGTGAGGCTCGCGGTGCTCGGGGCCGGCGACGCGCTCGGCGAGGGCTCGCTCCTGCACGCCTCGCGCCACACGACCACGGCGCTGGCGCTGACGCCGCTGGCGCTGCTGGTGCTCGACCGGGACGCGGTCAGGCGGCAGCTCGCGGCCAACGGCGCGGCCGCCGTCGACGTGCTCAGCCGCGTGGCGCTCGCGATCAACCGCCGGCTGCAGTACGCGAGCTCCGGCCCGGTGGGGCGCGACAAGGCGTACGGTTCCGGGGCGACCCGTGTCGAACACGACCTCCTCGGCGAGCGCGAGGTCCCGGCCGACGCGCTCTACGGCGTGCAGACGTTGCGCGCGGTCGAGAACTTCCCGATCTCGGGCGTGCACCTGTCCCACTTCCCGGTGCTGGTGCGCTCGCTCGCGATGGTCAAGCAGGCCGCGGCGCGCGCCAACCTCGAGCTCGGCCTGCTCGACCGCGAGGTCGCCTCGGCGATCGACCGCGCGAGCCAGGAGATCGTCGACGGGCGCCACCACGGGCACTTCGTCGTCGACGCCGTCCAGGGCGGCGCCGGCACCTCGACCAACATGAACGCCAACGAGGTCATCGCCAACCGGGCGCTCGGGCTGCTCGGCGCCGCCCGCGGCGAATACGCCCGCTGCCACCCGAACAACCACGTCAACCTGTCGCAGTCCACCAACGACGTCTACCCGACGGCGCTGCGGATCGCGACCGTCCTCTCCTTGCGCGGCCTGACCGACGCGCTCGAGCGCCTGCGCTCGGCGCTCGCCGAGAAGGGCCGGGAGTTCCGCGCCGTCATCACGATGGGGCGCACCCAGCTGCAGGACGCGGTGCCGATGACGCTGGGGCAGGAGTTCGCCGCGTTCGCCGTCACCACCGGCGAGGACATCGACCGCCTGCGCGAGACCGCGCGCCTCTTCCTCGAGGTGAACCTGGGCGGAACCGCGATCGGAACCGGGATCAACGCCGATCCGCGCTACCCGCAGCTCGCCGTGGAGCAACTGCGGCGGATCACGGGGCTCGACATCGTTCTCGCCGAGAACCTCGTCGAGGCGACGCCGGACACCGGCGCGTTCGTGATGTTCTCCGGCGTGCTCAAGCGCGCTGCGGTGAAGCTTTCCAAGATGTGCAACGACCTACGACTCCTCTCCTCCGGCCCGCGCTGCGGCCTCGCCGAGATCAACCTGCCGCCGATGCAGCCCGGGTCCTCGATCATGCCCGGGAAGGTGAACCCGGTCATCCCCGAGGTGGTCAACCAGGTGGCGTTCCAGGTCATCGGCAACGACCTCACCATCACCCTCGCCGCCGAGGCCGGCCAGCTGCAGCTCAACGTCATGGAGCCGATCATCGCGTTCGCGCTGTTCGGATCGCTGCAGATGCTCACCGCCGCGGTGGACACGCTCACCGCCCGCTGCGTGCGCGGCATCACGGCGAACGCCGAGCGCTGCCGGGAGCAGGTCGAGCACTCGATCGGGATCGTGACCGCGGTCGTGCCGGCGCTCGGCTACGAGCGCGCCAGCGAGGTCGCCAGCGAGGCGCTGGCGACCGGCCGCCCGGTGCGGGAGATCATCCTCGCCCGCGGCTGGCTGTCGAGCCGCGAGCTCGACAAGCTCCTCGCCCCCGAGGCGATGGTCCGGCCCAGGCCGCTGGCGCCCCGGACGCCGCCGGGCTGAGCGCCCCCCTCCTCACTTCGGGGGCGCCAGCAGCGCCAGCTCGTCCTCGGTCGGCTGGAAGATCGCGGCGCCGACGCAACCCGGCCCGACGTGCGTCCCGACGACAGGGCCGATCTCGTTCTCGAGCAGCTCGGCGATCTCGAACGCCTCGCGCAGCAGCGCGCGCAGCCGCCCCGCCCACTCGCCGGCCGCGGCGTGGCCGATCCCGGCGATCACCGGCCGGCCCGGGTCCACCCGCTTCCCGAGCAGTTCGACGAGCCGGCGCTGGGCGCTGGCGCCGCCGCGCACGCGGTCCACCGGCACCACCTCGCCCTCGCGCACCCCGAGGATCGGCTTGATCCCGAGCAGGCCGCCGATCCACGCCTGCGCCTGCCCGATGCGGCCGCCGCGGGCCAGGTACTCGAGGGTGTCGACCACGAACAGGAGGTGGATGCGCGGTCGCATCGCCTCGATCCGCCTGCGGATCTCGGCGGCCTCGAGTCGCTTCTGAGCGAGGCGCGCCGCCATCACGGCGAGCAGGGCCAGGCCCGTGCTCACCTGCAGGCCGTCCACCACCTCGAGGGCCGGGGCTCCGCCGCGGGCGGCGGCGAACTCGGCCGCCCCCTCGGCGGCGGCCGCCCTCGCGTTGACCACGGTCTTCGACATCTTCTCGGAGATGTGCACGGAGACGACGTCGCTGCGGCCGATGATCCTCCGGTAGGCGGCGGCGAACTCCCCCTTGGTCGGCGGGCTCGTCTCCGGGTGGGCGCGCTTGCGGTCCTGCAGCAGCTCGTAGAACGCGGTCGGGCGCAGGTCGATGCCGTCCTTGTAGATCTCCTTGCCGAACAGGACGGAGAGCGGCACCACGTCGATGCGGTGTTGCTCGGCCATCGCCGGCGGCAGATCGGCCGTCGAATCGGTCACGATCCGCACCCGGTCCTCGGGCTCGTCGAACTCCAATACGCCCTCGTCGTGCAGCCGGGCCACCTCGGCGAGGACGACCCCGTCCGCCTCCGCGACCCGGTCGACCACCTCGGCGATCGTGCCGCTGTCGTGGGCGCCCGCGAGCAGCGCCTGCTGCACCGGCGTGAACTGGGTCGTGAAGAACGCCGGACCGATCACCAGGCGCAGCCGGCTCGCGAGGTGCGGCAGGCGGGCGGAGGCGTCTACGACGCGGGCCTGGTCCTCCATCGCGACCGCCATCAGGCTCAGCATGTCGAGCGAGATCTCGCGTGCGGCCGCGGGCGGGCCGAGCAGCAGGCGGAAGCCCCCGAACGTCGCCCGCGCCAGCCGCGCCACCGCCTTGACCCCGCGGACCGCGCCGACGCGCGCCGCCACCACCTCGCCGTCCTCCAGGGCCA
>JAKAFI010000336.1 GCA_021818005.1 Acidobacteriota bacterium
GGCGAGCCGCCAGCGTTAGCGCTCGTAGCCGCCGGGGCCGTTCTCGCCGGCGGCCGTCGGGGCCGGGACGAGGCCCCAGACCTCGCGCACGTACTCGCGGATCGCGCGGTCGGAGGAGAACGCGCCCATCGCGGCGACGTTGCGGATCGCCTTGGCGGCCCACGCCCGCGGCTCGGTGAACAGCGCGGCGGCGCGCGCCTGCGCCTCGAGGTAGGGCCGGAAGTCCGCCAGGTGCAGGAACGGGTCGCCGCGTTCCATCAGCGCCGACCAGACCTCGCGCAGCGGTCCGGCGTCCGGCCCGGCGAACGTGCCGTCGGCGAGGGCGTCGATCACGCCGGCGAGCTCGGCGTCGGCGCGGTACAGCTCCCAGGGGTCGTAGCGGCCGCTCGCGCGCAGCTCGGCGACCTCGGCGGCGGTGTGGCCGAAGATGAAGATGTTCTCCTCGCCGACCGCGTCGCGGATCTCGATGTTGGCGCCGTCGAGCGTGCCGATCGTGAGCGCCCCGTTGAGCGCCAGCTTCATGTTCCCCGTCCCCGACGCCTCCATCCCCGCGGTCGAGATCTGCTCCGACAGGTCGGCGGCGGGGATCACGAGACCGGCGATCGTCACGCGGTAGTCGGGGATGAACGCGACGCGCAGCCGTCCGCCGACGTCGGGGTCGCGGTTGACCACCTCGGCGACGCCGTTGATCAGCCGGATCGTGAGCTTGGCCATGCGGTACGCGGGCGCCGCCTTGGCGCCGAAGACGAACGTGCGCGGCACCAGCGCCGCCGCCGGGTCGGCCTTGATGCGGCGGTAGAGCGCGATGATGTGCATCGCCGCGAGCAGCTGCCGCTTGTACTCGTGCATGCGCTTGACCTGGACGTCGAACAGCGAGGCGGGGTCGACGGCGAGACCGCACAGCCGCTCGATCACGGGGACGAGCGCCGCCTTGTTCGCCCGCTTGATCGCCACGAACTCGTCCTGGAAGGCGGGATCGTCCGCGTGGGCGCCCAGCTCCGCGAGGCGGTCGAGGTCGCGCACCCAGCCGTCGCCGATGCGCGCCGTGATCGCCGCGGCCAGGCGCGGGTTGCAGGCGAGCAGCCAGCGCCGCGGCGTGATCCCGTTGGTGATCGAGACGAAGCGGTCCGGGAAGAGGCGGTCGAAGTCGGGGAACACCCGGCTCTTGAGCAGCTCGGTGTGCAGCCGCGCGACGCCGTTGACGCGGTGGCAGCCGACGATCGCGAGGTGCGCCATGCGCAGCCGCCGCTCGCCGTCCTCGTGCACCAGCGAGAGCCGGCGCCGCAGGCCGTGGTCGCCGGGGTGCGCCGCGTCGACCCCGTCGAGGAAGCGCTTGTTGATGTCGAAGATGATCTGCGCGTGGCGCGGGATGAGGCGCTCCACCAGCCGCACCGGCCACGTCTCCAGCGCCTCGGCGAGCACCGTGTGCTGGGTGTAGGCGCAGGCGGCGCGGGTGATCGCCCACGCCTGCTCCCACGGCAGTCCGATCTCGTCGAGGAACACGCGCATCAGCTCGGCGACGGTCAGCGCCGGATGGGTGTCGTTGAGCTGGAACGCGACCTTGTCCGCGAAGATTTCCCACCGGTCGCCGCAGCGGGCACGGAAGCGGCGCACGACGTCGGCCACCGAACACGCAACCAGGAAGTACTCCTGTGTCAGGCGGAGCTCGCGCCCGGCCTCGGCCTCGTCCGAGGGGTAGAGCACCTTGGTCACGGCCTCGGCGTTCTCGCGCCCGGCGACCGCGGCGAGGAAGTTGCCGCGCGAGAAGGTGTCGAAGTCGAACGAGTACGGCGCCTCGGCCCGCCACAGGCGGAGGATCGACACGCTCGCCGTGCGGAACCCCGCCACGAGCACGTCGTACGGCACGCCGTAGAGGGTGTGCTGACCCGTCCATACCGGGCGCCGCCGGCCGTCGTCGCCTTCGATCGTCACGGCGCCTCCGAGACCCACCTTGACGGTCAAGTCGGGACGACCGATCTCCCAGGCGTAGCCGTTCTTCAGCCAGGTGTCGGGGCGCTCGCGCTGCCAGCCGCCGGCGAACTCCTGGCGGAAGATGCCGAAGTCGTAGCGCAGCCCGTAGCCGTACGCCGGGTAGTCGAGCGTGGCCAGCGACTCGAGGAAGCACGCCGCGAGCCGCCCGAGGCCGCCGTTGCCGAGGCCGGGGTCGGGCTCCTCCTCGATCAGGCGGTCGAGGTCGAGGCCGAGACCGGCCATCGCCGCGCGCGCGGTCGGTTCCAGGCCGGTCGCGAGCAGGTTGCTCTCGACGAGACGCCCGAGCATGAACTCGAGCGAGAGGTAGTGCACGGTCTTCGGCACCTGCGTGTCCTGCAGCCGGCGGGTCGCAACGGCGCGGTCGATGAGCGCCTCGCGGATGGTGAGCTCGAGGGCGGCGAGCAGGTCGGCGGGCGCCGCCTGGCTCACCTCGAGCCCGCGGACGTAGCGCAGGTAGTGCAGGAAGCGCTCCGAAAACGCCTGCGCCGAGAGCCCGGCACTGGGCGGGATCATCGCCAACGACACCTCCTCGGGGGGCGCGCGGCCCAGCGGCCGCGACCGCGGGATTCTACCGCGGCAGCACCCCGGCCGCACCCGGCCCGCGCGGGTCCGCGGCGGCCTCGAAGCGGCCGTCCGGGTGGCGCCGCACCGCGTTCACCTCGCCGAGTCGCGGGACGACGCGCAACGCGTAGCCGCGGTGCTCGAGCTCGGCGCCGACGCCGCCGGCGAGTGCCCCCGCCTCCGCCACGATCTCGTCGGGGAGCCACTGGTGGTGGAGGCGCGGCGCGTCGACCGCCGCCTGCAGCGCCGAGCCGTCCACGATCACCGCGAGCAGCACCTGCTCGGTGACGGTCGGGATGTACGACCCGCCGGGCGAGCCGACCGCGAGCACGTCGTCGTCGCGCCAGGCGATCGTCGGCGCCATCGAGGAGAGCATCCGCTTGTCGGGGCCGACCGCGTTCGCCACGCCCTGGATCAGCCCGTACAGGTTCGGCTTCCCCGGCGCGGTGGCGAAGTCGTCCATCTCGTTGTTGAGCAGGAACCCGACCGGCCCGACGAGCAGGCCGCAGCCGAACGCGCCGTTGAGCGTGGTGGTGATCGCCACCGCGTTGCCGTCGCCGTCCACCACCGACAGGTGCGTGGTCTCGCGCCGCTCGGCGGCGTCCCCCGGCCACGGCCGCACCGCGGTCGAGGGGGTCGCCCGCACCGGGTCGATCTCGGCGGCGCGGCGCGCGAGCCAGACGGGGTCGAGCAGCTGGACCGCACTCGCTTGCGTGGTCGCGGGGTCGCCGAGGAGGAAGCGGTCCGCGTACGCCCGCCGCCAGCTCTCGACCTCGAGGTGGAT
>JAKAFI010000337.1 GCA_021818005.1 Acidobacteriota bacterium
CGACGCGGTCAAGGTGACGCTCGGCCCCAAGGGTCGTAACGTCGTTCTGGAGAAGAAGTTCGGCTCCCCCGTGATCACCAAGGACGGCGTCACCGTCGCCAAGGAGATCGATCTCAAGGACAAGATGGAGAACATGGGCGCCCAGATGGTTCGCGAGGTCGCCTCCAAGACCTCCGACGTGGCCGGCGACGGCACCACCACCGCCACGGTCCTCGCCCAGGCGATCATCCGCGAGGGGACGAAGAACGTCACCGCGGGCGCCAACCCGATGGAGCTCAAGCGCGGCATCGACATCGCCGTCAAGACCGCGGTCGAGGCGATCACCAAGCTCGCCAAGCCGGTCGAGGGCAAGGCGATCGCTCACGTCGGCACGATCTCGGCCAACGCGGACGAGGAGATCGGCCACATCATCGCCGAGGCGATGGACAAGGTGGGCAAGGACGGCGTGATCACGGTCGAGGAGTCGAAGACCATGGACACGCAGCTCGAGATCGTCGAAGGGATGCAGTTCGACCGCGGCTACCTGTCGCCGTACTTCGTGACCGACGCCGAGCGCATGGAAGCCGTGTACGAGAACGCCAAGGTCCTGCTCTTCGAGAAGAAGATCTCCTCGATGAAGGACCTGCTGCCGATCCTCGAGCAGGTGGCCAAGCAGGGCAAGCCGTTCCTGATCGTCGCCGAGGACGTCGAGGGTGAGGCGCTGGCGACGCTGGTCGTCAACAAGTTGCGCGGCACGCTGCAGGTGATCGCGGTCAAGGCCCCGGGCTTCGGCGACCGCCGCAAGGCCATGCTCGAGGATATCGCGATCCTCACCGGCGGCAAGCTGATCTCCGACGACCTCGGCATCAAGCTCGAGAACGTCAAGTGGGCTGGGCGGCGGGCGGACGCTGCTCCGGCTGCGAAGCGCGCTGGCATCCCGCTGGCTGCGTCAGCCTTCGCGAAAGGTCCTCGGCGTAGCTCCTGCTACGCCTCCGGTCCTCTCGCTCGACTTCCTTGCCATCGGGCGCCATCGCGCTTCTCGCTTTCGTCGCAACGTCCGCCCGCCGCCCTACCTCGGCACCGCGAAGAAGGTGACCGTGGACAAGGACGACACCACGATCGTGGTGGACGACGAGGACCCCAAGAAGCGCGAGGCGATCGCGGGCCGCGTCAAGCAGATCCGCAAGCAGGTCGAGGACACCACCTCGGACTACGACCGCGAGAAGCTGCAGGAGCGGCTGGCCAAGCTCGTCGGCGGCGTGGCGCAGATCAAGATCGGGGCGGCGACCGAGACCGAGATGAAGGAGAAGAAGGCCCGCGTCGAGGACGCGCTGCACGCGACCAAGGCGGCCGTCGAGGAGGGGATCGTCCCCGGTGGCGGCGTGGCTCTCCTGCGCGCGCAGGAAGAGGTCGAGAAGCTGCTCAAGGAGCACAAGGGTGACGTGCGCACCGGCATCCAGATCGTGGTGCGGGCGCTCGAGGAGCCGACGCGGCAGATCATCCACAACGCCGGCCTCGACGAGGCGGCGGTGATCGTGCGCGACATCCGCAAGAAGGGCGGCACGATGGGCTACAACGCCCAGACGATGGTGATGGAGGACCTGGTCGTGGCCGGCGTCATCGACCCCGCCAAGGTCACCAAGAACGCCCTGCTCAACGCGGCTTCGATCGCCGGCCTGATGCTGACGACCGAGGCGCTGGTCTCCGAGATCCCCGAGGAGAAGCCAGCGGCGCCGGCGATGCCGGGCGGCGGCGGCATGGGGGACATGTACTGAAAAGACGTGGCCGGTGGCCGGGGACCGGTGGCCGGTCAGAGACAAGAAGCAGAAGCACGGAGGGCCGGGCAAACCCCGGCCCTCGTCGTCTTCGCCCGCCGGGCGGATCGGCGCTGGGGCAGAGGCGCGGAGGAGCAAAGGCAAAGAGCCAGAGGCGGGCTCATCTCCCCGTGTGTCGTCTCTCCTCTGCTCCTCAGCCCCTCGGCCCCTCCTCTCGACCCACGGTCCACGATCCACGCTGTGGTCTTTCCGAACGCCGGTCTCTGCCGGCCACCGGCCACCGGCCACGCCTTTCGCTTCAGAGGAGCAGGCGCAGGCCGACGACGGGGAGCAGCACGATCGCGCCGAACACGACCAGCGAGACGAGGAAGAGCACCTGGCCAATCACGGCAAGGACCGCATCCTCCTCGAGCAGGCCGATGGCGGTGGCGGCGATCGTCAACGCCGGTAGCGTGTTGGTAAAGAGGATCGGCAGCGGCAGCGCCAGCTCGGCGCCGGATACCGCGATCACGACCCCGGCGATCGGGCGCGCCCAGCGGTGGCGCTGGAACCAGCGACCGCGCGGCTTGACGAAGCGCTCGACCCGGCGCAGGAGACGCTCGCCCGCGCCGCCGAGCCGGATCACGAGCGCCGAGTGCAGCTCGTGGTCGAGCCACCGCCGCGGCAGCCACAGCGGCCGGCCGAGCGCCATCGCGACGCCGAGCAACGCGACCGCGATCCCGAACGGCGTGGACAACCCCGGCAGGGGGATCGGCTGCAGGAACGGCAGGACGAGGAAGAACGCCAGCAGCGCGAGGCCGCGACCGCTCAGTTGGTCGACCAGGATACGAACCGCGACCGTCTCTCCGGATGCGAGCCGGACCACGTCCTCGATCTCGCCGGAAAGCGAACGGCGCCGGTTCGCAACGGCCCCGTCGCTGCAGTCTGCGGGCGCCGCCAACGGGGCGTCCTGTGTGCTCACGCTGACCACTATACGAGAACGCCGGCTGCAGGCGAAGACGATCGGGCGGTGAGTCGCGGCTCATCCAAGGCACGGCCGGCGCCGGAGGCTCGGCTCCGTCTCGAGCCTGCCCACCCGGGTCACCGGTGTCCGGCCACCCGACCCGCTCCGACCCCCCATCAGATCGTCCATGCGCTCCTGCGTGCCCGCCCCGATGATTCGCTCCACCTCCGCCTCAAGCACCTGATCGATCGTCCCCTGCAGCGACTCCCGAAACACGGCGGCCGCCGCCGGCGCCGCTATCCGGTCGACCTCACTCCGAGCGCTCTTCCGCTGGGCCATCGGTCCCTCCCTCGGGTCTCGTTGTCCGGGGTGACGCCAGGTGCTCTTCGGAACCCGCGGCGCTCTCTTGCAGACGATCCGGGACACGACCCACACTCCCGCCCGAACCGGCGCAGGCGAGTGCAGCGAGCTGCAGCCGCAGACGGGCGCGCCCGTACGAGCTTTCCGGTCAAGGCCGCCTGAGCGGCCGCCACTCCTGCCCGGTCCCGCGCCGGCCGCGTCCGGTTGACAAGCTGAACGCACCTGGTCTACAAGGACCAATCGCGCGGCTCCCCGCTGGTTGGCCGGCGAGGGTTGCG
>JAKAFI010000338.1 GCA_021818005.1 Acidobacteriota bacterium
CCCCGGTGCTCCGTCCCGGAATCCGGGACTCCCGGTGGGCGCCCCGTTCCGGACGCCGGGACTCCCGGCGGGCCCACCGAGGTTCCGCCAGTTGTCCTCGCCGCTGTCGGGGGGCATCAACCAGCGCTGCGGCGGCGTGCGCGGACCGAAACGGCAGAGCTCGCCGGCCGCGACCGCGGTCACCGGGAACCCCGGCGTGGTGGGGCGCACCTCGACCGTCCCCGCGAACACGGCGACGACGGCGCGGCCGTCGCTGTCGACCTCGACGCCGTACCGGGTGCCGCGCACCGCCAGGAGCGCCCCGGGCGTCGCCACGAGGCGGTCGTCCGACCCGGTGATCGCGTCGAAGAACGCCTTGAGGCCGCCGCGCTCGATGACCAGCAGGACGCCCGGTTGCGGACCGCCGAGGCGCACACGCGTCGAGGAGAGGATCTCGAAGCGGGCGGCGTGCGAGGCGACCTCGACGACGGCGCGGCCGCGCCAGCCGGTGCGCACCTCGTCGCCGGCGACGCCGGTCTCGCCGGCCTTGACGTGCCGCTCGGCCTCGAGATGGCGCAGGTGCACGGCGCTCTTGACCTCGGCGAAGCGGTACTCGAGCGGCGCGCCGGCCGGCGTCAGCGCGAGCGCCGCGGTCACCATCGCAGCAACGGCTCTCATGTCGGTTCCTCTTCCCCCGATTGTACCCCGGACTCGATGCCGAGGCGGCGGAGCTTGCGCGTCAGGGTCTTGCGCTCGATGCCGAGCACCCGGGCCGCGGCGCTCTTGTTTCCGCCGCTCGCCGCCAGGACGGCGGCGAGGTGTCGCCGCTCGGCCTCTTCCAGGCTCCCGAACGGGGCGGGGGTGGTGGCGGTGGGCGCGGGTGCGACCGCCGACGCCGGGCCGCCGCGCGCCAGCGCCTGGCGCACGGCCGCCGCGTCGGCCAGGGTGCGGTGGTCGATCAGCATCCGGCGCACGAACTGCTCGAGTTCGCGCACGTTCCCCGGCCACGCGTACTCGGCGAGCGCCGCCAGCGTCTCGGCGGTCGCCGCCGGGACCGGCCCACACCCCAGCTCGCCCTCGGCGCGACGCTGGAAGTGGGCCACCAGCGCGGGGAGGTCGGAGAGCCGCTCGCGCAACGCCGGCAGCCGGATCTCGTACGCGGCGAGGCGGAAGTAGAGGTCCTGGCGGAAGCCGCCGGCGGCGACGAGCGCGGCGAGGTCGCGGTGCGTCGCCGCCAGCACGCGCACCTCCACGTGTTCGCCGCCGTCCGCCCCCAGAGGGCGCACGACGCCGTCCTGGAGGAAACGGAGCAGTTTGACCTGGAACGCGGCCGAGACGTCGCCGATCTCGTCGAGGAACACCGTGCCGCCCGCCGCCTCGGCCAGCGCGCCGCGGCGCTCGCGGTGGGCGTCGGTGAACGCGCCCCTGCGGTGTCCGAACAGCTCGCTCTCAAGCAGCGTGTCCGGGATCGCGCCCGAGTTGACGGGAACGAACGGCCGCGACGGATCGGCGCCGAGGCGGTGCAGCGCCCGCGCGACGAGCTCCTTGCCGGTGCCGGTCTCGCCGAGGATCAGCACCGGCACGCTCAGGCGCGCGACGCGGGCGACCGCCTTGTAGACCTCGACGATCGCCGGGTGCGAGCCGACGATCATCGTGTCCGGCCCCGGCTCAGGCTCCGGCCCGCCGGTCGCCGGCGGCGCGAGCGCCGCGGCCACGCGCTCGAGCAGGAGCTTGATGTCGAAAGGCTTGGCAAGGTAGTCGAAGGCGCCGAAACGGTCCGCGAGCGCGGCCGTCTCGACGGTGCCGCGGGCCGTGATCAGGATCAACCGCGGGGGGGCGGGCCGGCGCTGCAGCTCGGCGAGGAGGTCGAGGCCGGTGCCGCCCGGCATGTAGATGTCGCAGACGACGAGGTTGGGCGCCTCGCGCTCGATCTCGGCTCGCGCGACCGCGACGCTGCCGGCGAGGCGTACGGAGTGGCCGGCCTTCTCCAGCGCGAGCGCCACCATCTCGCGGATACCGCGGTCGTCATCGACGACGAGGATCCTCGCCACCGTCCTCGCCCTCCCGTGCGGCCGGGATCTCGACCCGGAACACGCTGCCGCCGCCATCCGGGTCGGCCACCGTCACCCGACCCCCATGCCACGTTAGCACCTCGCGGACGAGCGCGAGGCCGAGCCCGAGCCCCTCGGTGCCCGCCGCCGCCGCGCCGCGGGCGAAGCGGCGGAAGATCGTCTCCTTCTCGTCGTCCGGGACGCCGCAACCGTGATCGCGGACCTCGATCACGACGTCGCTCCCGGCGGCGAACGCTCGCACCTCCACGGGCGCGCCCGCCGGCGAGAACTTGAACGCGTTGCCGAGCAGGTTGTCGAGCACGCGCTCGAGCAGGCCGGCGTCGCCGCGCACGCGCAGGCCGGGCGCCACGTCCGCCACAACCGTGCGCCCGTGCCCGCGGCCGAGCAGCTCGGCCCGGTCGCGGACCAGCGCGGAGAGGTCCACGGCCGTCGCGGCGGCGAACGGACGGCGCGACAGGCGCTCGAGCTCGGCGAGGTGCTCGATCATCGCCTGCAGCCGGTCGGTTTCGCCGACGAGGAGGGTGGTGGCGCGCCGGTGCTCGTCCGGGGAGAGGTCGAGGTCGCGCAGCATCTGCCCGAGCCCGCGGACCGACGTCAACGGCGTCCTCAGCTCGTGCACCATCACCCGGCGGGCTTCCTCGTCCGCCACCCGGCGGAGCGCCGCCGCCGTCGCCAGCTCCTCGACGGTGCCGAGGCGGCCCTCGAGCGAGTCGCGCCCGGACGGGACGCCGCCGCCGGCGGCCGCGGCGAGGGTCGCCCCGGCGGCACCGGCGCTGCGCCAGGCCACGAAGCCGTTCTTCGCCTCCAGGGCGATGACGACGAGCAGGCCGAGGAGCGCCAGCGTCGCGGTCGGGAGCACGACGTCGGCGAGGCGGAGGAGGAGAAAGCCGGCGGCGAGCGGGGCGGCGACGAGCAGCGCGTCGCCGCCGAGCCGCCGCAACCCGCCGAGCCGCGCCACCGCCCCGGCCGCCAGCACCAGGACCAGCCCCAGACCGCCGGCGAGGATCGGTGAGACGGAATGAAGGAGGTCGCCCGAAGCGATCGCCTCGGTGACGGCCGCCTGCACGAGGACGCCGGGGTCGGGGACCGGGCCGCGCGTCACCGGCGTCACCACACGGTCGCCGAGGCCGGCGGCGGCCAGGCCCACGAACGCGACGCGGCCGCGCAGGACCTCGCCCGCCCGGCCGTGCAGCAGGTCGGCCGCGCTGACGGCCGGCACCGACCGCGGCGAGGCGCGGAACGCCGGCCGGACAACCCGCGCGACCGGG
>JAKAFI010000040.1 GCA_021818005.1 Acidobacteriota bacterium
CCCGCGTCGGCGAGGAGTTCTCCGGGCACGTGACCGGCGTCGTGGCGTTCGGCCTGTTCGTCCAGCTCGAGGAGGCGTACGTCGAAGGTCTCGTCCACGTCAGCGACCTCAAGGACGACTTCTACCGCTACGACGAGGTCGGGCACCGGCTGGTGGGCCAGCGCCGGGGCCGGACGCTCCGCCTCGGTGACCCGCTGCGCGTGCGGGTCAAGGGGATCAACGAGGAGTTCATGGAGCTGAACCTCGAGCCGATCCTCCCCCCGGCCCGCGCCGAGCGGGAGCGACCGCCCGAGCGGCGCCCGGCGCGCGCGAAGACGCCGCAGCCGCCGCGGCGAGGGGCCCGTACCGGGCGGCGGCCCCGTCGTTCTAGCTGAGCGTGGCCGAGGGCAGGACGTAGCGTTCCAGGGCGCCGCCCTGGCCGGTGCTCATCCACACCGACTCGGCGACGCAGCGCGCGCCCGCGTCGAGGAGGTGCTCGACCCCGGTCTCGAACGTCGCCGGGACGAACAGGTGCACCTCGGCGGCGTCGCCGGCGGCGGCGAGCTGCAGCGCCCAGCCGAGGCCGGCGAGCGCCGCCTCGGTCGTCGCCGCCGCCACCGGCCCGCACTGTCCGAGCCCGCCGTACGCGTAGGCCGCGACGCGCTGGCCGTCGCGCACCTTCGCCAGGCGCAGCCGCCGCTCGGCCAGCCAGTGCTCGTGGTCCATCGGCCGGGACACCCCGCGTGCCAGGCGGTCGAGCCGCTCGAGGTCGGCGGAGCCGACGCGCCGCTTGATCGCGTCGTTGCCGAGCTCGGAGCCGGGGAGCAGCTTGGCGAGCTCGCGCCCCGCGGCGCGCGCCGCGTCGGCCGCGAGGGCCAGGCGGTAGACGGAGAAGCGGGCGCGCAGGCCGAAGCGGAACAGGAGCCCCTGCCAGGCGGCCCCGCCGTGGACGACCGCCGCAGTCTCCGCGGCGCCGGAGCGCTCGCCGTACGCCAGCGCGCGGCGGATCAGCTGCTCTGCGGCCTCGCCGCCGAGGTGCTCGGGGAGCAGCCACGGCTGGGCCAGGTTGAGCTGCCGGGCCCGCACGTAGGCCGGCGCGAACCCCACGACCTCGTCGCCGGCGCTGACCGTGAGGAAGCCGTCGCCGTCGTGGAGGGCGAGGTGCTTGAGATCGAGGGCGAGGTCGCTCGGCGCCTGGCCGCGGGCGATGACCGGGGCCGTGTCCTCCCAGCCGGGGAGCGCGGCGCGCAGCTGCTCGGCCATCGCCACCAGCGGCTCGAGGCCGACCCGCGAGACCGGCTGCACCTTGACCTTCCCAGTCATCTCAACCCCTTCTGCCGGCGACCACGGGTGTGGCCGGCGCACGGCCCCGAGGCACGGATTGTAACAGCGGGCGAACGACGGATTATGAACGGCCGTTCATTGTGGCATAATGCGAAAGGGAAAAAAGGGGGGAACACGATGCCTTTCCACGCAACGGCGGGAACCTTCCTCGGTGTGGCCGACACGCTGTGGTTCGTGTTGCTCACGGTGGCGGCCGTGGCCGGCGTCGTCTGGTCGCTCTCGCGCCGGTACTCCCTGATGATGGCGGGGAGGAAAGGCGTGGTGCTCGACCGGTGGGGGGAGAGGATTCGCGGCGTCCTCGTGTACTTCCTCGGCCAGCGGCGGATGTTCCTCGAGCCTTTGCCCGGGATCATGCACGCGCTGATCTTCTGGGGGTTCCTCGTCTTCTCCGTGCGCTCGCTCTCGATGGTGATCGAGGGGCTGACCGCCGGCTGGGAGTTGCCGTTCCTGCACACCGGCCTCGGGCACGCCTACCTCCTCACCAAGGACTCGTTCGCGGTGCTGGTCCTCGTCGGCGTGGCGATCGCCGCGTGGCGGCGGCTCGTCACCCGGCCGGCGCGGCTGGAGTACAGCCCCGACGCCTGGGTCATCCTGGGGCTGATCGCGACGCTGATGGTCACCGACGTGCTCGCCGACGGCGCCCGCATCGCCGCCGGCGTTCCGGGCCCGTGGGCGTGGACGCCGGCTTCGGCGGCGGTGGGCGCGTGGCTGGCGGGGACATCGCAGGCGGCGCTGCACACCGCGTACACCACCGCCTGGTGGCTGCACCTGTTTGCCCTCTACGTGTTCGCCAACTACCTCCCCTACTCGAAGCACTTCCACGTGTACACCTCGCTGCCGAACGTGTTCCTGCGCTCGCTCGAGGAGCCCGGGAAGCTGGCCAAGATGGACCTCGAGAACATCGAGGAGGGGACGGCGCTGGGGGCCGCCAAGGTCACCGACCTGACGTGGAAGCAGCTGCTCGACCTGTACACCTGCACCGAGTGCGGCCGCTGCACCGTGGTGTGCCCGACCACGATCACGAAGAAACCGCTCGTCCCGCGCGACCTGACGATCGCGCTGCGCGACCACCTCAAGGGGTCGGCGCGGGAGATCATCGGCGACCCCGGCCACACGCCGGGTACGCCGAGCCGGGAGCTGGCGGGCGACGTGCTCGACCCCGAGATCGTGTGGGCGTGCACGACGTGCCGCTGGTGCGAGGAGGCGTGCCCGCTGTTCATCTCGTACGTCGACAAGATCGTCGAGATGCGCCGCCACCTCGTGCTCGAGAAGGCGGAGTTCCCGCCCGAGGCGGAGCCGGCGTTCCGCGGCATGGAGGTCAACGGCAACCCGTGGCAGCTCGCTCCGGAAACGCGCGGCGACTGGGCCAAGGGGCTGGACGTGCCGCTCGCGTCGGCCGGCGACTTCGAGGTCCTCTTCTGGGTCGGCTGCGCGGGCTCGTACGACGACGCCGGCAAGCGCACGTCGCAGGCGCTGGTCAAGCTGCTGCGCGCCGCCGGGGTCAAGTTCGCGATCCTCGGGTCCGAGGAGCGCTGCACCGGCGACGCGGCGCGCCGTCTCGGCAACGAGTACCTGTTCCAGACGCTGGCGGCCGCCAACGTCGAGACGCTGAACGGGCACGGCGTGAAGACGATCGTCACCAACTGCCCGCACTGCTTCAACACCCTGGCGCACGAGTACCCCGACTTCGGCGGGCACTACGAGGTCAAGCACGGCACCCAGCTGATCGCCGAGCTGGTGGCGGCGGGGCGGCTGCGGCTGACCGCGGAGGTGCACCGGGAGCTGACGTTCCACGACCCCTGCTATCTCGGGCGCACCAACCACGAGTTCGCGGCGCCGCGCGCGATCCTCGGCTCGATCCCCGGGCTGACGCTGAAGGAGGCGCCGCTGTCGCACGAGAAGGCGATGTGCTGCGGCGCCGGCGGCGGCCGGATGTGGCTCGAGGAGAAGCTCGGGACGCGGATCAACCAGACCCGGATGCAGCAGCTGCAGCAGTCCGGCGTGAACGACGTCGCGGTCGCCTGCCCGTTCTGCGCCGTGATGGTGGGCAACGCGCAGCAGGAGCTCGGCATGGAGAGCGCCCAGACCGTGGACGTGATCACGCTCGCCGCGCAGGCGCTCGCCCGCGACGGCTCGCAGCCGAACGCCGGGAGCTGACGGCCGCGAGCGGGAAGGCGGGCGTCGCTCGTGCGACCGGTGCGCGAGGAGCGGGGACGGACGGCGCGACGCGGGGAGAGCCTCGCCGCGCTGCTGCTGCGCGCCAAGGGGTACCGGATCGCGGCGCGCAACTGGCGCTGCCCGCTCGGCGAGATCGACATCGTCGCCTGGCACCGCGGCACGCTGGTGTTCGTCGAGGTCAAGGCGCGCACGGGCGGGAGCGCGGGATCCCCGGAGGAGGCGGTCACGCGCGAGAAGCAGCGCCGCTTGGTCCGGCTCGCGCAGGCGTACCTCGGCCGCCTCCGCGAGATACCGCCGTGCCGGTTCGACGTGGTGGCGGTCTCCGGCCGCGCCTGGCTCCCCACGCTCCGGCACCTGCGCGGCGCGTTCCGCGCCGACGGGTTGGGATAGCGAAGGGGCCCGCGCGCGGGCCCCTTCGAGTGATCGTTGCGCCGGGCGGCTACGGCCGTTCGAGCAGGTAGGCGAACCCCATGCCGCCGCCGATGCACATCGTGACGATGCCGCGCTTGGCGTTGCGGCGCTTCATCTCGCCGAGGAGCTTGCAGGTCAGCACCGCGCCGGTCGCGCCGAGCGGGTGGCCGGTCGCGATCGCGCCGCCGTTGACGTTGGTCTTCTCGGGGTCGAGGCCGAGCTCGCGGGTGCAGTAGACCGACTGGCTGGCGAACGCCTCGTTGATCTCGATGAGGTCGATGTCGGCGAGCTTGAGGCCGGTCTTGGCGAGGAGCTTCGGCACCGCCTTGGCCGGGCCGATCCCCATGACGTCGGGAGGCACCCCGGCGACCGCCCAGCTCTGGACGAACGCCACCGGCTCGAGGCCGAGCGCGGCCGCCTTGGTGTCCGACATGATCACGACCGCGCCGGCGCCGTCGTTGATCTGGGAGGAGTTGCCGGCGGTGACGGTGCCGCGCGGGTCGAACGCCGGCTTGAGCTTGGCGAGCGCCGCGAGCGAGGTGTCGGCGCGCGGGCCCTCGTCGGTGTCGAACTCGAACTCGCGCCACGCGCCGTTGTCCATGGTGCGCACGTGCAGCGGCACGATCTCGTCCTTGAACTTGCCGGCGGCGATCGCGGCGGCGGCGCGCTGGTGCGAGCGCAACGCGAACGCGTCCTGCTCCTCGCGGGTGATGCCGAACTGCCGCGCCACGACCTCGGCGGTGGTGCCCATCGAGGCGTAGGCGTTCGGGGTCGCGTCGACGAGCGCCGGGTCGGCGATGATCTTGTTACCGCCCATCGCCACCATCGACATCGACTCGACGCCGCCGGCGATGATGATGTCGGCGTTACCGGAGCGGATGACGTCGGCGGCCCAGGCGATCGACTGCGATCCCGAAGAGCAGAAGCGGTTGATCGTGGTGGCCGGGACCTCGACGGGGAAGCCGGCGAGGAGCGAGATCATGCGGGCGACGTTCATCCCCTGCTCGGCTTCGGGCATCGCACAACCGAGCATGACGTCGTCCACCATCGCGGGCGCGAGTCCGGGCGTGCGCTTGACGAGCGCCTGGAGCATCGGCGCGGCGAACTCCTCCGGCCGGGTGTCCTTGAGGCTGCCCTTCTTGGCCCGGCCGATCGGGGTGCGGGCGTAGGAGACGATCACGGCTTTAGGCATGGGAAGGCTCCCTTCAGTTCCGCAACGGCTTGTTGTTGATCAGCATGTACTGGATCCGCTCGATCGTCTTGGGCTCGCCGAGCAGGGAGAGGAACGCCTCGCGCTCGAGATCGAGGATCGCCTCCTCGGTCACGGGGTTGTTGATCGTCGTGTCGCCGCCGCACAGGATGTTGCCGACGTGGGTCGCGATCTTCTCGTCGTGCGACGAGATCCAGTGCGTGATCTTCATGTTGTGCAGCAGCGTCTGGATGGTGGCGACGCCCTCGCGCCCGGGCAGCAGGAAGGTGCGCGGCAGCGGCGGCCGGTACCCTTCCTCGGCCATCCCGATCGCCATCCGCTTGGCGGTCCACAGCTGCTGGTCGCGGTTCATCTCGACGTGGTCGATCGGCCGCAGGTACTTGAGCTCGCGCGCCTCCTCGGCGGAGGTCCCGACCTTGGCCATGGCGATGTCCTCGAACGCCTTGCGGATGAACGGCAGGTTGGACAGGATCGGCTCGTCGACGCCCTCGAGGACGCGCTGCAGCATGAAGACGTGGCCGCCGCCGGCGGGGACCAGGCCGACCCCGACCTCGATCAGGCCCATGTACGTCTCGGCCAGGGCGCAGACGCGGTCGCCCGCCATCGTGATCTCGGCGCCGCCGCCGAAGGTGTAGCCGAACGGCGCGGTGACCACCGGCACGCGGGCGTAGCGCAGCCCCATCGTCATCCCCTGGAAGCTCCGGATCATCGTGTCGATCGCCTTCCACTGCTGGCTCATCGCCCCCTCGAGCATCATCAGCAGGTTGGCGCCGGCGCAGAACTGCTCCCCTTGGTGGTGCACGACCAGGCCGCGGAAATCCTTCTCCGCGATGCCGATCGCCTTGTGGACGACCTCCATGATCTCGTCGTCGATCGGGTTCATCTTCGGCTGCAGCGCCGAGTGGAACTCGACGCAGGCGACGCCGTCGCCGAGGTCGACGAGCGAGGCGCCCTTGTTCTCGAACACCGGCGGCGTGCGCCGCTTGATCTCGCGCAGGACGAGGAAGCTGGCCGGCCGCGGCACCCGCTGGTAGGCCTTGCTGCGCGGGTCGTAGTACTCGCGGCCGTCGAGGCCGTCGCGGTAGAACGCCGTCGCGCCCGAAGCCAGCATCTCATCGACCCAGGCGGCCGGCTTGACACCTTCCGCCTTCATCCGCTTGACCGTCTCGGCGACGCCGAGCGCGTCCCAGGTCTCGAACGGGCCGAGGTCCCAGTTGAACCCCCAGGTGAGCCCGTGGTCGATGTCCACGATCGTGTCGGAGATCTCGCCGAGCCGCCGCGAGGAGTAGGCGAGCACGTCGCGGGTCACGCGCCAGGCGAACGCGCCGGCGCGGTCGTCGGCGTTGACGACCAGCTTGATGCGCGCACCGGCGTCGTGGATCCCCTTGGCCTGCTTGAGCGAAGGCGCGTCGAGCTTGGCCTTCGGGCGGTACTGGCCGGTCTGCCAGTCGAGGGTGAAGTCGACGTTCTCGCCCTTCGGGCCCTTCTCGCGCTTGAAGAAGCCGGCCTTGGTCTTGCGCCCGAGCTGTTTGTTCTCGACCATCTTGGTGACGAACTCGGGGACGACGAACGCCGGTTGACCCTCGTCGTTGGGACACTCCTCGCGCAGGGTGCGGACGACGTGCACCATGGTGTCGAGGCCGACGAGGTCCACCGTGCCGAACGACGCGCTCTTCGGCCGGCCCGTCGCCGGGCCGGTGATCGCGTCGACCTCGTCCACCTGGTAGCCCATCTCGACCATCGCGTGCACCGTCGCCATCAGGCCGTAGACCCCGATGCGGTTGGCGACGAAGTTCGGCGTGTCCTTGCCGAACACGATCCCCTTGCCGAGGAGGAACTGGCCGTAGTCGCTCATGAACGAGACGATCTCCGGGTCGGTCTCCTCGCCGGCGATCACCTCGAGCAGGCGCATGTAGCGCACGGGGTTGAAGAAGTGGGTGACGAGGAAGTTCTTGCGGAAGTCGTCGGAGCGCCCCTCGACCATCTGCTTGATCGGGAGGCCGGAGGTGTTGGACGAGACGATCGCGCCCGGGCGGCGCACCTTCTCCAGACGCTCGAACACCTGTTTCTTGATGTCGAGCCGCTCGACCACGACCTCGACGATCCAGTCGCACTCCGCGAGCTTGTCCCAGTCGTCCTCGAAGTTCCCCGCCGAGACGAGCGGCAGGAAGCGCTTCGAGTAGAGCAACGACGGTCGCGAGCTCTTGATGTTGTCGATTCCGGCCAACGCCAGCTTGTTGCGGAATCGCTTGTCGGTGCGCGTCAGCCCGGCCTTCTCGTCCTCAGGGGTGAGCTGAGGCGGGACGATGTCGAGCAGCAGCACCGGCACGTTGGCGTTGGCCAGGTGCGCGGCGATTCCGGAGCCCATCACGCCCGCGCCCAGCACCCCGACCTTGCGGATCTCCCTGCGCATCGGTCTCTCCTTTTGGCTGCCCCGGTCGGCGTGTGCGCATCCCCCCAGGCCGCCGTGACTGAATACCCGTTCATTGTCGCTCGGCGGCGGCCGTCTGGCAAGGGGGGCGGTGGCCGCCGCGGCGGGGTCAGAACAGGCCGACGCCCCAGAGGTCGTGGATGTGCAGCATCCCGATCACACGGCCGTCCGCGCCGGTCACGATCAGCGAGGTGATCCGCCTGGTCTCGAGCAGGCGGAGCGCACCGGTTGCCAGCGTCCCGGGGGCGACCGTGACGCCGCCGGGGTGCATCACCTCGGCCGCCCGGTGCGCCAGGGGGTCGGGGTCGGTCTCCATCAGGCGGCGGAGGTCGCCGTCGGTGATCACGCCGAGGAGCCGGCCGTCGCCGTCCTGCACAGTGGTGATCCCGAGCCCCTTGCGCGACATCTCGTAAATCACGTCCTTCATCGGCGTGTCCAACGCGACCCGCGGGACCTGCTCGCCGGCGTGCATCAGCTCGCCCGCCGTGAGCAGCTTCTTGCCCAGCTTCCCCCCCGGGTGGAGCTGGGCGAAGTCCTGGGGTTTGAACCCCTTGCGAACGGACACCGCCATCGCGAGGGCGTCGCCGAGCGCCAGCGCCGCGGTCGTCGACGCCGTGGGAGCCAGGTTGAGCGGGCAGGCCTCGCGGTCGACGCCGAGGTTGAGGTGGACGTCCGCGTAGCCGGCCAGCGCGGAGGCGGGGTTGGAGGTGATCGCGATGAGCCGGTTGTCGAGGCGCTTGAGGTACTCCACGAGCTGGAGCAGCTCCGCCGTCTCGCCGGAGTTGGAGACGGCGACCACGACGTCCCCCGTGGCCACCATGCCGATGTCGCCGTGGATCGCCTCCGCCGGGTGGAGGAAGAGCGCCGGGGTGCCGGTCGAGGCCATCGTCGCCGCGAGCTTGCGGCAGATGATCCCCGACTTGCCCATCCCGGTCCACACCACGCGTCCCTGGCAACCGACCAGCAGCTCGACCGCCTGCAAGAAGGCGGCGTCGAGCCGGTCGCGCACGCGCAGGATCGCCTCGGCTTCCGTCGTCAGCACCTCGCGTGCCAGATCGAGCGACATGCGACCTCCCCGGGGCCCCAGCCACGGCCCTTGCATTCTATCGCGCCGCCTCGCGGCGGCGCCCCGGGGCCGGGGACGGGCGAGTGCGTATCATGGAGCGGCGCCGCCGCGGGTGATCGTGCCGGGAAGCGGCCGGCGCGGGCAGCGGCGGGGAGGAGCGGCAGATGGCGGAGAGCACGAGTCCGGGGGGCGCGGACCTTTCCGCGCTGCGAATCGACGACCGCGACCGCGGTCGGAGCGGTGACCGGAAACGGTGGGTCATCGGCGGCCTGGCCGCGCTCGCGCTCGCGCTGGCGGGCGCGGTGGCACTGGGAGTCTTCGCCCGGACGCCGGTGGTGGAGACGGAGGTGGCGCGCTCCGCGGCCGGCGCCGGCGAGGTGGCGTTGCTCAACGCCAGCGGCTACATCACGCCCCGCCTGCGCGCGACGGTCGCGGCCAAGATCACGGCGCGGGTTGTGGATGTCCTCGTCGACGAGGGGATGCATGTCGATCGGGGCCAGATCCTCGCCCGTCTCGACGAGTCGGATGCGCGCCGGGAGTTGCTCGTGGCCGAGACGGCGCGCGATGCGACCGCGGCGCAGCTCGACAGCCTCCGGGTGAACCTCGCCAACGCCGAACGCGAGTGGCGGCGGCAGCGCGAACTGCAACGCGGCGGCTTCACGACCGACGAGGCGCTCGACCAGGCGCGGACCACCGCCGACAGCCTGCGGGCGCAACTCGCCGCGCTGCGCGAGCAGGTGCGCGCCGCCGACGCGCAGATCGGCGTGGCGCGGCAGGGCGTCGAGAACTGCACCGTGCGGGCGCCGTTCTCCGGCGTCGTCGTCTCCAAGGACGCGCAGGTCGGCGAGATGGTCTCGCCGATCTCCGCCGGGGGCGGGTTCACACGGACCGGGATCGCGACGGTGGTCGACATGGCCTCGCTCGAGATCGAGGTCGACGTCAACGAGTCGTACATCGCCCGGGTGGTGCCCGGGCAGCGGGTGGACGCCGTGCTCGACGCCTACCCGGAGTGGCACATCCCGGCGAAGGTGCGCACGGTCATCCCGACGGCCGACCGGCAGAAGGCGACGGTGAAGGTGCGGATCGCGCTCGACCGCCTCGATCCTCGGATCCTGCCCGACATGGGGGTGAAGGTGTCGTTCCTCGGGGCCGAGGGCAACGGCGTTGGGAGCGCACGGGGTGTTCTGGTCCCGGCCGCGGCGGTCCACCGGCAGGCCGGGCGGGCGGCGGTGTTCGTGGTTCGTGACGGCGTGCTCGAGCGGCGTGCCGTGAGCCTGGGTGCAGCGGTGGACTCCGGCGTCGAGGTGACAGCGGGTGTCGCGGCCGGCGATGAGGTCGTCGTGAGCCCGGCGGCGGGACTCCGTGACGGACTCGCGGTGAAGGTGAAGCGGCCATGAACGGGCGCGACCGGGCTCGGGGCCGGGTCGGGCGGCCATCATGGTGACGGTCGACGGCCGTGGGGACGGCGGCCTGATTCGCGTCCGCGACCTCGACAAGACGTACCGGCGCGGGAGCGAGGAGATCCACGTCCTGCAGGGGTTGAACCTCGACGTCGGACGCGGCGAGTTCGTGGCGTTCATGGGACCGTCCGGCTCGGGCAAGACGACGCTGCTCAACCTGCTCGGCGGCCTCGACGTGCCGACCTCGGGGAGCGTCACGGTGGCGGGGGACGAGATCACGGCCATGTCGTCGGCGCGGCTGACGGCGTGGCGCGCCCGTCACGTCGGTTTCATCTTCCAGATGTACAACCTGATTCCAGTGCTGACCGCTTTCGCCAACGTCGAGCTTCCGCTCCTCCTCACCCGGCTGACGAAGGCGGAACGACGGCGGCACGTCGCGGCGGCGCTCGCGGTGGTCGGCCTCGCAGACCGCAGCCGCCACTACCCGCGCCAGCTCTCCGGCGGCCAGGAGCAGCGCGTGGCGATCGCGCGCGCGATCGTGGCGGACCCCACGTTCCTCCTCGCCGACGAGCCGACCGGCGACCTCGACCGCAAGAGCGCCGGCGAGATCATGGAGCTGCTCGCGCGCCTGGTGAGCGAGTACGGCAAAACCGTCCTGATGGTCACGCACGATCCGCGCGCCGCCGAGCGCGCCCAGGTCGTGCTCCACCTCGACAAGGGGGTCCTCGTGGAGGGCTCGGCCTTGGGGGCGGCCGGCCGGTGAGGTTCCTCGGCCTGGTCTGGGCCAACCTGACGCGGAAGAAGCTGCGCACGACGTTGACGATCGGGTCGTTCGCCGTTGCGACGTTCCTTTTCGGACTGCTCGTCACGATCCGCGGCGCGTTCTCCGGCGGCGCCGACGTCGCCGGCACCGACCGCCTCACCGTGATCAACAAGACCTCGCTGATCATGCCGCTCCCGTACTCGTACCTGAGCCGCCTGCAGCAGGTGCCCGGTGTCGCCGCGGTGACGTTCGCGACCTGGTTCGGCGGCGTCTACCAGGACGAGCGCAACTTCTTCCCCCAGTTTGCCGTCGACAAGGACAGCTGGTTTCGCGTCTACTCCGAGTACGTCGTCCCGGGCGACCAGCTCGCGGCGTTCATGCGCGACCGCCAGGGGTGCCTGGTCGGGCGAGCGCTGGCCAGGCGGTTCGACTGGAAGGTCGGCGATCGCATCCCGCTGCGCGGCACGATCTGGCCGGGGACGTGGGAGTTCAACCTCGACGGAATCTACGACGGCCACCGGCCCGGCGTCGACACCTCGCAGATGCTCTTCCGCTACGACTACCTCGAGGAGCGACGGGCGTTCGGCAAGGGCACGGTCGGCTGGTACGTCGTCAAGCTCGCGAACCCCGACGACGCCGTCAAGGTCGCCGCGGCGATCGACGGCGGCTTCGCCAACTCGCCGTACGAGACGCTGACGCAGACCGAGAAGGCGTTCGCGGCGGCGTTCGCGAAGCAGATGGGGAACATCGAGCTGCTCGTCCTGACGATCGGCGGCGTCGTGTTCTTCACCCTGCTGCTCGTCACCGGAAACACGATGGCGATCGCGGTGCGAGAGCGCACCGCGGAGATCGCCGTGCTCAAGACGGTGGGGTTCGCCGACACGGTGGTGCTCGGCCTGGTGTTGGTCGAATCCCTGTTGATCGCCGGGCAGGGCGGCGCGCTGGGCTTGCTGCTGGCCAAACTGTTCACCCTCGGCGGCGACCCGACCGGCGGGGTCCTGGGGACGTTTTACCTGTCGTGGAACGCGATCGGGCTCGGACTCGGCCTCGCCCTCCTCGTCGGCGCCGCCGCGGGAGCGCTGCCGGCCGTCGCGGCGATGCGGCTCGACGTCGCGCGCGCGCTGCGGAGGGCGTGAGCGATGGCGATCCCGCTCGGCTACAACGTGCGCAGCGTCGGGCAGCGCTGGACCTCGGCGGTCGTCGCGGTGCTCGGGATCGCCGGCACGGTCGGCGTGTTCGTGGCGATGCTGGCGCTCGCGAACGGGTTCCGCGCCACGCTCGTCGCATCCGGCTCGCCGAGCAACGCGATCGTGCAGCGCGCGGGCGCCGACTCCGAGATGGTCAGCGCGGTGACGCTCGACCAGGTGCGCGTCATCGAGGACGCGCCCGGCGTCGCGCGCGACGCCCGCGGCCCGCTGGCGTCCGCCGAGGTCGTCGTGATCGCCGGTTTCAAGCTGCGCTCGAGCGGGACGGTGGCCAACGCGCAGGTGCGCGGCGTGTCCGAGCGCGCCCTGCAGGTGCGCGACACCGTGCGGGTCGTCCGCGGCCGGTTCTTTCGGCCGGGTCTGGCCGAGCTGGTGGTCGGCCGCAACGCGGTCGGCGCCTACCAGGGGTTCGACCTCGGCTCGACGGTGCGCTTCGGCGGCGGCACCTGGACCGTGGTCGGGGTGTTCGACGCCGGCGGCACCGCGTTCGACTCCGAGATCTGGTGCGACGCCAACGTTCTCAACCAGGTCTACAAGCGGCCGGGGAACGTGTTCCAGTCGGTGACCGTGAGGCTGACCTCGCCGGCGGCGTTCGCGGCGTTCAAGGACGCCCTCACCGGCGACCCGCGCCTCTCGGTCCGGGTCGAGCGCGAGACCAGCTACTACGAGCGCCAGTCGCGCACGCTGACGCGGCTGATCCGCGTCCTCGGGGTCCTGATCGCGCTGGTGATGGGGGTCGGCGCGGTGTTCGGCGCCCTCAACACGATGTACTCGGCCGTGGCCGAGCGCGCGCGGGAGATCGCGACGATGCGCGCGGTCGGTTTCGGCAGCGCGGCGGTGGTGCTCTCGTTCGTCGTCGAGGCGGTGCTCATCGCGCTCCTCGGCGGGTTGCTCGGATGCATCGCCGTGCTGCCGATCAACGGCCTCACCACCGGCACGCTGAACTGGCAGACGTTCTCACACCTGGCGTTCGCCTTCCGGGTCACCCCGGCGCAGCTGCTCGAAGGGGTGGCGTTCGCCGTGTTGATGGGCCTCATCGGCGGGATACCGCCGGCGATCCGCGCGGCGCGCCGCCCGGTCGCGATCGCCTTGCGCGACCTCTGAGTCTCCGGGGTGGGCGGCTAGAACCTGGTGCCGACACCGAGCCAAACGTTGGGACCGGTGAAGTCGGTGTCCGCCGTGACCCGCGGCGCCGGCGCGAGCGCACCGCTGGCCGGGACCGTGTGCGTCATCCGCGCCCACACGTAGGCGGCGCCGAACTCCACGTACCAGTTGCCGGCGCCCGAGAAGGGAACGTCGGCGCCGAGACCGGCAGAGAACGTCGGGAACCAGCCGTCGTTGTCGACGAGCAGGCGCTGGTCGATGTACTCGTTGGCGAGGGAGAGCGTGGTCCGGTCCTTCTCGTACCCGAGGCCGGCGCCGCCGTACTCGAGCGGGATCACGGCCGCGCACGACGGACACGGCAGATAGTGCGCCACGAGGTAGAGGTCGGCGTAGGCGCTGTACCTCTGCTCGAACGCGAGGCGCGCCGGGTCGGCCTCGGTCGGCACCGTGGCGTGCCCCTTGATCGCGCCCTGGCTGTAGTCCACCTGCAGCCCGAGCTTCCAGCGGAGCGAGATCCGCTTGAACAGCTGCGCCCCGAGGCTGAGGTTGGCGACGTCGCTCCAGTCGTCGAAGCGGGTGCCGAACGTGCCGTTGATCTGCTGGATCTGCGCGTTGGTGACGGTCTGCTTCGGCCAGGAGTCCTGCAGGTACACCGTCAGGTAGAAGGGTTTGTCGTCGGCGGTGCGGGCCGGAGCGGCGAGCGCCGCGACGGCGCCGCCGAGGAGCAGGACGAGGCACCGGGAGAACCGACCTGCGCGTCGTTCGCGATCGGGGCGACGGCTCACGATCCACCTCCTAGTTGAGACCTGCACGAATTTGACTCAACTATCATAGCCTGAGAGCGCGCGGCGGCACAACGGCGCCCCGCGGCGCCGCGGCGATCGCCTTGCCGGGCCGGGACGCGGCTGGTAGCATGACGCGGGCCGCGTTGCGGCCCGCCTATGGCCCATGAGACGCTGCTGATCCTCGACTTCGGCTCCCAGTACACCCAGCTCATCGCGCGCCGGGTGCGCGAGCTCGGCGTTTTCAGCGAGATCCGGCGCGGCGACGAGCCGGCGCGGGAGATCGCGGGGCTGGCGCCGATCGGCGTCGTCCTCTCGGGTGGGCCGGCCTCGATCTACGAGGAAGGCGCCATCCGTCCCGATCCCGGCGTCTTCGCGCTCGGCGTGCCGGTACTGGGACTGTGCTACGGGCAGCAGGCGATGGCGCAGCTGCTCGGCGGACAGGTCGAGCCCGCGGGCAGCCGCGAGTACGGTGCCGCCGAGCTGGAGGCCGAGATGACCTGCCCGCTGTTCGCCGGCACGAAGGCCGTGCAGCGGGTGTGGATGTCGCACGGCGATCGGGTGACGCGGCTGCCCGCCGGCTTTGTCGCCGTCGGCCGCACCGGCAACGCGCCGGCGGCGGCGATGGCCGACGAGACGCGGCGCTTCTACGGGATCCAGTTCCACCCCGAGGTGAACCACACCGAGCTCGGGCGGAGGATCCTGCTCAACTTCGTCAACATCTGTGGCGCGCGCCGGGACTGGACCCCGGCGGAGATCCGCCGCGACGCGGTGGCGCGGATCCGCGACCAGGTCGCCGAGGGCCGGATCATCGTCGCGCTCTCCGGCGGCGTGGACTCCTCCGTCACGGCGCTGCTCTGCCGCGAGGCGGTGGGGGAGCGGACGGCCCCGATCTTCGTCGATACCGGCCTGCTCCGCCTCGACGAGGGCGACAAGGTCGAGGCGCGCTTCGCCGGCCTCGGCCTCGCCGTCGACCGCGTCAACGCGGCCGGGCGTTTCCTCGCCGCACTGGCCGGGGTCGAGGACCCGGAGGAGAAACGCCGCCGCATCGGCCACGAATTCATCGCGGTGTTCGAGGCGGAGGCGAAGCGCTTCGCGGATGCCGGGTTCCTCGCCCAGGGCACGCTCTACCCCGACGTGATCGAGTCGACGGCGGTGCGCGGGCCGTCGGCGACGATCAAGACGCACCACAACGTCGGCGGCCTGCCGGAGCGGCTCGGCCTCGCGCTGGTGGAGCCGCTGCGCGACCTGTTCAAGGACGAGGTGCGGCGGCTCGGCGAGAGCCTCGGGTTGCCGGAGGAGTTCGTCTGGCGGCACCCGTTCCCGGGACCGGGCCTGGCCGTGCGCATCCTGGGCGAGGTGACGCCCGAGCGCGTCTCGCTGCTGCAGCGGGCGGACGCGATCTTCATGGAGGAGATCCGGCAAGCCGGGCTCTACCGCGAGATCGCGCAGGCGCTCACCGTGCTGCTGCCGGTGCGCAGCGTCGGCGTCATGGGCGACCAGCGCACATACGAGAACGTCGCCGCGCTGCGCGCCGTGACCACCGAGGACTTCATGACCGCCGACTGGTACCGCTTCCCGCCCGAGGTGCTCGACCGGGTGGCGCGGCGGGTCGTCAACGAGGTGCGGGGGATCAATCGGGTCGTCTACGACGTCACCTCGAAGCCCCCCGGCACGATCGAGTGGGAGTGATGGGGTCGTTGCCCGTGGACCGTGGACCGTTGTCCGCTCAACGACGGGGGAGTGCTCCCCGCGAGTGGGCCTTCGGTTTCGGACCACGGACCACTGACCACTGACCACGGACTTAAGCCGCCGGTTCAGCCATACCCGGCGGAGCTGCTCGGTACGCCATGCCGAGCCCCGGCGTTCGGGAGACGCCGGCACCTACAGGAGGTGGATATGGCGAAGCGCAGGGTCGTGATCATGGGAGCCGCGGGACGGGACTTCCACAACTTCAACTG